>JAEORV010000013.1 GCA_016840695.1 Promethearchaeota archaeon | reverse complement strand
GCATGTTTCAATAAGTTCCAATACTTCTTGTCTACTATTCCATATTTCTTCGCGTTCTGAATTTCCATCCAAAGCCTTATCATAAGATTCAAGCGCTTCATCGTAATATCTGAGCATTTTTAAAGCCTCTCCTCTCTTAAACCAAGAAGGAGAATGTGCTGCATTAAACTCTAACGCTCTATCACAACATTCTATTGTTTCTTCGTATTTATTTAACTCAAATAGAGCCTCTGCTTTATTGAATAATATTTTATAATCTTGAGAACCGTTCTTCAAAATTTCGTCATAACATTGAATAGCTTCTTCCCACATGCCAAGTGTCATTGATGCTATTGCTAGATTGTTCCATGCTGGCGCATAATTTGGATCAATTTTAAGCGTATTGTTGAAACACTCAATAGCTTCTTTATTTCTATTTATTTTTAAAAGAGCTTCTCCTTTATAATACATTATATCCGCATCGTAAGGATTCAATCTTACAGCCACATCATAGATAGCAATTGCCTCTTCAAATTGTCCAAGCATTCCGAGCGCGGCGGCTTTATTATAATAGGTGATGGGATCTTTTGGATTAATTCTAATGGCTTCATCATAACATTTTATTGCTTCTTGGAAATTTCCTAAATTTATGAAAGCAACACCCTTATTAGACAAAGCTTTTTGATTTGATGGGTCTTTTTTTAAACTTTTATTAAAAAATTTAATGGCTGCGATAAAATCTCCTTGTTCGAAACACTTTACTGCTTTGTCAAACCATTTACTCGCACCAGTTTTTTTACCCGTGTCTTTAGGACTTCCTTTCATGGCAATTTATCGCTCGATCATTCCAATTGTCGATTATCTAACAACAATAAAAAAAATAAATAACAAGATAAAAACTCTTTTACATGAGATTAAACTTTCCGTTGATAAATCATTTGATTATCGGCTAATAATTTCATTCCAAATCTGACAGAAAACTTAATTTTAATCAATACCTATTAATTTTTAAATGTCGAGAAAATTTAATAAAAATCCTATAAGGGGAATGAGAGAGTTTTACCCCTCGGATCTAAAAGAGTTGCAGTGGGTCGAAGGAATAATTAGAGACATTTCAGAACTCTATTGTTATGAAGAATTTAAAGCACCCATTATTGAACCAGTAGAAATTTTTGCAGCAAAATCGTCCGAGGAATTGGTAAACGAACAGTCCTTTATTATCGAAACAAAAAAGGGGGAGCGATTAATCTTAAGTCCAGAACTCACCCCATCACTAGCCCGTATGATTGCGAACAAATCGCAAGAATTAAGCAAACCCATCAGATGGTTCTCCATCCCTACTTGTTTCAGATATGAACGCCCCCAACGAGGGAGAGCGAGAAGTTTCCGTCAAGTTAATTTCGATATTCTTGGTGAAGAAACCCTTTATGCTGAACTTGAAATATTTAATATAATTATTGACATTTTGACCAGCTTTGGAGCAACTTCCAAGCAATTTCAACTGTGTTTTAATAATAGGCGTTTTGTTGACGCCATTTGCGAGCTCGTTCTAAATGTTCCTGAAGATAAAATGCCACTTGTTTATAAGATTATTGATAAATCAGACAAAATGGAAGAAGAGGAGTTTGAGAAATTCGCTCGCGACTCATTAAAAGATGAAAATCTTGCTGAAGGCGTCCTAAAATTAAAGGACAATATCACTGTTAAAGAATTATTAGATAAGTTCGATAACATTCCTGAGGAATTTTATGCGTCTGACGGTTATAACGAGTTAACATTATTTGAGAGAATGATTAAAGATAATAACCTTTCAGATTTTTGCTCTTTCTCTTCGAGCGTCGTGAGAGGATTGGATTACTATACTGGAACCGTATTTGAATTATTCGACACTGGTACTGAAAATCGGAGGTCTATTTTAGGTGGAGGGAGATATGATGATCTTTTATCGCTATTTTCAGAGGAAAGATTATCTGGAGTAGGATTTGGGATGGGGGTATTGATGTTATCTCTATTCTTAAAAACTTACGATTTAATACCTGACTATGCAAGCAAAAAGGACTATACAGATACCATATACATCGCCTCGATTGATGACAGCGTAGCTAGCTACGCCTTCAATATTGCAAAGATACTACGTGAAGAAGACTTACCGTGCATTCTCGATTACAAGTTTAAAAGCTTGAAAAACCAACTAAAGAAAGCTAGCGATCATGGAGTGCTCATTACCGTAATCATCGGGTCAAAAGAAATGGCGTTAAAGAAAGTAACCGTTAAAAACATGGCTTCTGGAGAGCAAAAAACTGTTAATATTGATGATCTGATAGACGAAATTTACGAGATAATAGAGAAATTCGAAGAAAGTCTTTCGAATGGAGATGAGTAATGATTTTTATAGAAAAATTAATTGAAATGATACGAGATAAACGAAGCGTTGTGTGCCTGGGGCTGGATCCTAGAATGGAACAAGAAGGACAGATCCCACGGTATCTCGTTGACGAATTTAACGATCCAAATAAGATCATTTTAGAATTTAACAAATCTCTCATTGAAGCCACGTTTGATTTGATTCCGATTATTAAACCTCAGATTGCCTTTTACGAGAAATATGACGCTTCAACCGCGCTAAAAGAAACGATTAAATACGCTCAGAAAAACGATTTATTGGTCTTGTTGGATTCAAAAAGAAACGATATAGGATCAACATCCCAAGCCTATGCTGATTCCATGTTCAAGGTGTATGGCGCTGATGCATGTACTCTAAACGGTTATTTAGGAATTGACTGCGTTAGTCCGTTTCTTGAATACAAGGAAAAAGGATTATTCGTGCTTGTAAAAACATCTAATCCAAGTAGCGGGGATTTTCAGAATCTATTCAGCGCTCGCTTGGAAGACGTGCCCGATACGGAACATGAAATCGAAATGAAATCTATTAAATTAGAAAGAAATTACATCCATATGGCAAGACTTGTTTATCACTGGGGAAGAGATCTGCCAAAAATTTTAGACTTTCATAATTTAGGGGTTGTCGTCGGGGCTACTTATCCTAACGAATTGAAAGTGATAAGAGAAATCGTAAAGAATTCTTTCGTTTTAATTCCTGGCTATGGTGCCCAAGGCGCGGGAGCAAGCGATGTGAAATATGGATTTAACGCCAAAGGTTTAGGGGGTATCGTAAATTCTTCTCGAGGAATAATGTTCGCCTATCAAAACAAAAAATATCCCGAAGAACAATTTGGAAAAGCAGCTAGAGAAGAAATTCTTGAAATGAACGATTTAATCAATAAAGAGCGTGTTTAAAAGGAAAATTTAGGGAATATAGGTGCCTCCACCATCTCCCGGGGGGCCTCCAAATTGCATGCTCATTACGATGCTCATTATTACAATCACAGGTATAATTTCCATTCCAAATATAACGAGAGCTCGTTTCATTCCAACTTGGTGAAAAACATTGATTACTTGAAGATTTATCAACATTCCTAATGCTAACATGCCAAATATGAGTCCCGCCATTTCATCTCCTTCTGGACCGTGGTCTTCGCCCGTATACGTGAACATATTTATAAAAATGGGAGCCATGATGAAGAAACATAATCCCGCTTGAATAAAACTGCTAGCTAATACCCATTTCCACTCGCGTTTTACTTCTGCTTTAGTTATTATTAATCCTATTTTTAGAATAGGAATCCATGTGGATGCCATCATGCCAAAAGTAATACCCGCAATTAATAATGGAAACCACGGTTCAGAGGAAATACCTCCTCCCTCTTGAAAGAGTGCAAATAACATTGTGATGTGATAATTTAAAATAATTATTTTTAAAAGATATATACAACATCTATATTTTAAATCTTATGTAAGTTTTAAATTCAAAAAGAATATATTACTATAATATACAAAAAAAATTGGTGGATAAAAAAAAGTACACTAGGAATGATATGCAATGGTAGAAACTGATAACAACGAAGAAAAAACGAGAATCTTTACAGCCGTATGCCAGTGAGGAATTAACGTCGCTGAAATCATAGATACATCCGAGTTAGCAGAGTTCTCAAAGAAACTCCCTAATGTGGTTGATTCTTCTGATTATATTAGTCTTTGAACTGAGCCTGGTGCAGAGTTTCTCAAGGAAAAAATGAACGAGAGTAACGCGAATAGGCTCGTGGTGGCGTCTTGAACACCAAAAACGCACGAACCCGTTTTTAAAAGCGTTTTAGAATCAATGGATGTTGATCCATCATATTTAGAATTTGTGAACATTCGTGAACATGCAAGTTTTGTACACAGGAACGATAAACCTGGTGCTCAAAAAGTAGCTGAAGACGCCATCAAATCAGCAGTTGCGAGAGCTGCAGTGTTGGAAAAGATCTTGGTGAAAGAAGTTGACATTACCAAAAAGGCGTTAGTCATAGGGGGGGGGGTTGCAGGGCTATCTGCTGCCATAGATCTAGCAGAACAAGGATTTGAAGTCCATTTAGTTGAAAAATCCCCGACCATAGGCGGAAAAATGGCTCAACTCGATAGAACTTTTCCAACCGACGATTGTAGCATATGAATTCTAGGACCCGTAATGCTTGAAGCAGCAAGAACTCCAGGGTTACACCTCCACACCTATAGCGAAGTGGAAGATGTCAAGGGATTTGTCGGAAATTTTGAGGTCAAAGTCAGAAAACACGCACGTTACGTAAATAACGACTGTAACGGGTGTGGTGCGTGCTTGGATGTGTGTCCTGCATATGGTTACGACGAATTTAACGAAGGACTTAATCCTAGAAAAGCGATATATATAGCATTTACTCAAGCAGTACCTTCAATGGCTCAAATAGACATGACAAAATGCATAAAATGCGAATTGTGCAAGGGCGTCTGCGAACTAAAAGCAATTGATTTCGACCAAGAAGACGAGATCCTTGATTTAAAAGTAGGTTCAATTGTTGTGGCTACCGGTTGGGATGAATACGAACCACAAAAAGGATACCTCGGCTATGGCGTGTATCCTAACGTGATCACTCAAATGAAACTTGAAAGAATCCTGGCACCGAACGGTCCAACCGTTGGGCACCTCGTGCGTCCATCTGATGGAAAACGACCAAAAAGTATTTTGTTCATTCAATGCGTTGGTTCAAGAGATTTAAACATGAACACGTATTGCAGCTCAGGAGTCTGCTGCATGATTAGCATAAAAAACACGAAACTCATTAAACAACATTATCCTGATACAGATATCATTGTAGCTTACATGGATATGCGCGCTGCTGGAAAAGATTACGAAGAATATTTCACGGCATCAAGAAAAGAAGGCATAAAATACATCAGAACGAACGTTTCCACGCTAAAGGAAGATCCCGAAACCCATAATATAAAAGTCGTGATTCAAAACACAGTAAGGGATTCGTTAGGACCAAGAGAAATGGAATTTGATATGGTAGTTTTATCCGCGGCTTTAACTCCCGCTAAAGGAGTTGAAAAAATTGAACGGTTATTGAAACTTGAAACGAGCCAAGATGGATTTTTCAAGGAGTTTCACTCGAGATTAAATCCAATTGATACAAAAATCCCTGGAATCGCTCTTGCAGGTGTGAGTCAAGGGCCAAAATCAATATCTGAGTCGATAGCACAGGGAAGAGCCGCTGCCTCTTCACTAGCTCGATTAATGGGCAAGGATAAATATCGAATCATGCTAATTCGAGCGACTGTTGAAAAAGACAAGTGCGCTAAATGCGGACTCTGCGAATTGAACTGTCCTTATAACGCAATCACGGTGAAAGAGGATGGTGCCGAAGTTGACGAAATCTTATGTAGGGGATGCGGGACATGCCTGGCAAATTGTCCGTCAGAAGCAATAACCTTGCGATATTATCGCGAACCCCAATACGAAAAGCAAATAGACGCAATTTTGGAGGAAATTTAAAGAGGTGTGAACACTGAGCGAAAATAACACGAAGATTTTGTCGTTTTTATGCTGGAAATGAGGGTATGGTGGTGCTGATATGGCCGGAACAATTCGTGCGCAATATCCCGCAACGCTTAGGCCGATCAGAATTAATTGCACGGGAAGAGTAACGCCAAGTCTCATGATGCGCGCAATTGGAAAAGGTGCCGATGGAGTAATCATTGCTGGATGATATCCCGGAGAATGCGACTACGAAACGGGAAATTTGGTTGCCGAGAGAAACGTTGAATATGTAAAAGAAATATTAAGAATAACGGGACTTTCTCCAGAGAGGGTACAAATGTTTCACTGTAGCGCCGCAGAAGGTCAGAGATTTCAAAACGAGGCAACTCGCATCACGGAAATAATTAAGAAGCTAGGCAGTAACCCTTTGAAAGAAGAAAAAAATAAATCCGAGTAGAATGAATTTTGCGAAAAAATTATCGTCGCAAGAGGACTGACCATGGCAATGGTTTCGGACTCTAATTATTATAGTATTGTAAAAACAAATGCATTTTATTGAATTTTTAATAATAAGTAACATGAAGATATATAAGTGCGATATTCCTATTTTATCACTAATCCTAATTTATGTTGAAATTAGGTATAAAAACTAACAATTTAAAAAAAATTTTTAAAAAAGTGAAATATCATGGGAGAAGAAACTAAAGAAGAAGCTCCTAAAGAAGAAGCTCCTAAAGAAGAAAAACCAAAGAAAGAAAAACCTCCAAAGGAGAAAAAACCTAAAAAGGAACGTCCTCCCCGGGATGGTCCAATTCTTAGTTTCACGGGACCCGAAGGCTCACCAAAAATCGTGGCTTTAATGGGTGCCATGAGCACAATATGGATTGGAAATTTGATATTTTGGGCGGGAGTAAATACGGTTGCAATGGTACCCGCAAACGGATTATGGATCTTTTATGGAATAATGCTGTGGATTCTAGGGCTCCTTTTAATCCTTACCTTAGATATCATTGATTTTGGAGATCCTACACTCAAGAAAATTGAAGCGTTGGAAAAGTTCTATAGGTTTGAAGTATTGCTATTATTTGGGCTCCTAATATTGCTTTTTGAACTTCTTTTCATAAACTTTCTACCAACGACAGCAGCAGCTCTTGGCAGGTTGTTAAGTGGAATATTAGTATTAGTTGCCGGAATATTAGAACTGCTAATAAAGAAGGGAAAAGATATTAAACCCTCTAAAGTGGTTGCATTAATTGGTATCATCTTAGCGTTCATAGAAATATTCTTTCAATTCGCAGGCGCAACTACAGCAAGCATTTGGGACGGAATTGTAGGGCTAATCGTCGTTTTACTTCTGCTTTTGTCAATGTATGAGAAGATCAAGTTTATCCCTTATGTCTGGTGGATGGTTTTAATTCTTGGATATATATTGTATGGCTGGGTTGGAACCCTTGGAGGAACGCTGATTCTAATATCGTTCATCTTGATGCTCATAGAGAAATAATCTTATAATTAATTTTTTTTTTTCATTTTTTTTAACTTTTATGAAGCGAAAATTTCATTATTCCCCTAATTTTTAATTCTACATTTAATTTATAATCATAGTGAGCTTGACATGGGAAAAGATGAAAAACAGCTAAATAAAACACGTCAGCAGTTTAATAAAGCAGAACTCCTCTATAAAAACAAGGAATTCAAGAAGGCGGGCAAGATTTTTGATTCTGTTGGAAACTCTTATTTAAAATTGTTTCAATTCAGGCTTGCTGAAGAGAGCTTCTTTTTAGCGGCAAAATCGTTTACCAAACAGAGAAAATATGATTTTGCTTTAACTTCGTATAGAAACGCGGGAAATATATGCTTTTTTCTCGACGAGTTTATGGAAGCACATAAGTATTTTAACAGTGCTCTCAAGATCGTTCCCAGATTGGACAATGAAAAAGATAGAAATTATAACTATCTATTGTTTGCGTCTCTCTCGTATTTATGCTATTTGATTAAGGCATTACCCGATCAAGGTTTGACTTTACTGAAACAAGTAAAAAAAAAGGTCGACGATTCTTACTTCAAAGAACACGTGTTTGTCAGGCTTGTTACAGATTTAATAGTAGCTATTCGTGACAAGAACAAGAAATATCTTGATAAAGTTGAACAAGACTTTGAAAAATACAAGTTCACCGAGGCGGAAAAGCACCTCGTAAAAAGGGTGTTGTTAACAACAAGATCTCAGATATCACTAAAAACTAAATTGACTCTTGATAAAGAACAATACACGACAAAAGAATTAATGAATATCGGGTTAACCATTGACGCTAAACCATTGCAAGTAATCTCAAATCATCCCTTCTATGACTACGAAATTCAAGAGCTAAAAATAACAAAAGTCAACGTGAACCATTCCGACAACTTGTCCACGACTGAGAAACCCGCTTTGCCATTTATCGTGCAACCTGGTCAACAAAAACAAGTCGAAATCGTGATAAAACCTAACTTCCAGATAGATGACAACTTTATCGGACCAATAGTATTATCGTGCGAATTGGATGAAAAATACGACTTTACCATTGAAACTCAAATAATAAAACCTAAATTAATCTCTCCCCCTCCAGCATTAGATATTTCCACGAGAAATTTAAGACCTCCCTTGATTGACAAGTCGTTTCCATTAGAGATTTTAATTTCAAACAAGAGCGACGGAGAAGCATTGGATATAAAAATAGAAGTCGAATTTCCTGAAAAACTGAAAGTTATGAGAGGCACGACAACGAAACAAATATATTCCCTCAAGACGAATGATCACATGACCTGGGAAATCCAACTCAAGCCACTAGAGGCAGGTGATTTTACTATCAAGATGCATGTGTTTTTTAAAGATCCCGATCAAAACCAACTTGAACAAATAAAAGAGTTTCCATTCTCAATAAAACTATAAATAGCATCAGTCAAAAGGGCTTAAAAAACACGTCAAATTTATGTATTCTTCTATGATTATTGTTTTTACTTTCCCTTTCAATATTGATGGTTTTCTTTTTTAAAGAATCGTCTAATTCGTGTTGAAACTCGTTTGAACGAACGACAATTTCGTTTTCTAACCATAAATATAGAATTTTAGAAATAATTTCCTTTTTTTCCTCGCCGTGGATTAATTCGATACCCTTATTAACTAAACACACTATTTTAAATTCCGGATATAATTTTTTAACCATATCCAGTACCATCTCTTCTACTTTATTTGTCTCTTTATCAATGTCAACTGCCACGTTTAAGAATCCCCGATATCACAATTTAAAATGGTAGAAAACTACGGTATTACAATAAAAAAAAAGAGGATTTAGTTTTATAAAACTTGGTAAATTTTTTAATTGTGTATGAAACCAAACAAACATATTATAGTAAATTCATATTATATATATCTCTCAAATCACTGTTAAAAGCGATTAAAAATCATGAAATTAAAAGTTAAAAACATCAATTTTGAGACGGGAAACGTGAAGGTTGTGGTCTTAAACTCAAAAGACGCCGAAGAATTGGGCCAAAAAGCGGGAGAACGAGTATTATTAAAAAGTATCGGTTCTAAAAGTGTTGGAGTGGAGCAATTGATTGCTATTTTAGATATCTCCTATACTGATTCGATGGTTGCTCCCGGAGAAATTGGAATTTTTCTTGATACCTTTAAAAACATTGAGAACGCAGATCAAATAAAGCAGATCTCCATCCACCCTACTGAAGCACCCGCTTCTTTTGCTTACATACAAAAGAAAGTTAAAGGGCAAAAATTAAGTAGCGAAGAAATTTATAGCATTATCAACGACGCCGTTTCTGGACACTTGTCTCAAATTGAACTGGCCACTTTTATCACGGCCGTGTCGATCAATGGAATGGATAATTACGAGATGACGGCACTCACGTTAGCGGAAACAAAAAGCGGCGATTTCTTCAACTTTGGGGATGATGTCTTCGATAAACACTCAACGGGTGGAGTCCCCGGTAATAAGGTAACGCTTATCATCGTTCCGATTGTCGCTGCTGCCGGATTGTTTATTCCAAAATCCTCCACAAGAGCCATCACAAGCCCATCGGGAACGGCTGATAGCATGGAAGTTTTAGCTCCAATTGCATTCGATTCTGAAGAAGTAGAACAAATACTTTCAGACGAAAAAGCGTGCATAATCTGGGGAGGGGCCCTTGATATATCCCCTGCAGATAACATTTTAATAGAAATTGAACGCCCATTACACATGGATCCAGTAGGGCTCATGATACCTTCCATCCTCACCAAAAAACTTAGTATGGGCGTGAAGCAGCTCGTATTAGACATCCCTTGCGGTCCAGGAACTAAGTTTCCGACTCCTGCAGATGGAAAGAAGTTTGCTCTTTTGTTCAAGGATATCGCAAAAAGCGTTGGAATTATCGCTGAATGTGCCCTAACTTTAGCACATCAACCCATAGGACACGCAGTTGGTCCAGCTATTGAAGCTAAAGAAGCTCTAACCTTACTAAGAGACTATTCTGAAGGTCCTAACTCTTTAATTGAGAAATCAACAGATTTAGCAGGTATTTTACTCGAAATGGGTGGTAAAGTTGAGAGAGGGAAGGGACAAGACATGGCAAAAGAAATTCTTCGCTCAGGAAAAGCTTATGATAAGATGAAACAAATAATAAAAGCTCAAGGCGGCGATCCAGAAATAAAACCAGAAGATATCAAATTAGGACCTCACAAAAAAGAATTTTTTGCAACGAAAGCAGGACACATCACCGATGTTAACAATTCAATCATCAATCAAATAGCGAAAGCTGCGGGGTGTCCACATTCAAAAACATCTGGAGTAGAAATTTTTAAAAAGCAGGGTGCAAGAATTAAGGAAGGCGATTTAATCTTTAGGATTTACTCAGATAGCGGATCAAAATTGAAAAAAGCTGAGAAGATCTATAATTCATCTGGTGGACCAATAATTCTTGGCGGTATGATGATTGAAAGAATATAGAAATTAATATTTCTTATTTCATTTCTTAATAATAGAGAATGTTAACACCCAAATCTATACACGCAGATTTTATTAGAAATAGCATTGATAAGGCTTCTGCTGTTGATTTATTAATTGATTTAATTGAACACTCAGAAGATATAGATGTTAGACTCGAAAGCATCGAAATTTTAGAAGCTATTGATCCAAAAAGTGAAAAATTATTTATATTTTTGGAGAATTTATTTATATCAGATTCACATTATAGATGCAGGACTTTAGCTGGTAAAACGTTAAAGAATCTTTTCAAAGGTAAAGTATTAACACCAATGAAGCACGCTCTTCAACACGAAATGGCGTTAAGTTGTATAATTACCATTCTTTCAACTTTGGGTGAAATTAATACAAGCGAATCGAAATCAATATTAACACAGAAGATTAAAGAAATTGACGAAACAAGAATTAATAAGTATTTAGAAAGTCTCTTTGAGGAGAAAAATATTGAGGAATTAACGAATTCAGAGCTTTCTGCGATGTTAATAAACGAAAGCATCATATCTCCCTTAAAACTCAAGTTTGGTTATGTTAGCT
>JAEORV010000012.1 GCA_016840695.1 Promethearchaeota archaeon | reverse complement strand
TACTAAATTCAATTGAATTATCTTGAGAATATTTTTTAATTGTATTATAATTATTATCTTGATTATCTTTTAAAAAATCATATAAAGCGTATTTCAACCTTTCCTCGTCAAACATTTTGAATAAAATATCGTAGTATTGAGATTCGTTGTAAATCCCTGCTTCTAAGATATCTTTTTTGGCGTCTATTAACGCCCGAACTCTATATGAATCTAGCGTTTCATTAACGCTATGTAAAAATTCCCATGTTAAATCTTTTTCAGTTGCCATTCTATATTACAATTCTTTTATTACTTATTTAAAATTTTAAACTTCATTCCGAACACCCTAGCTAAGGGTCAGTTGTATCCAATCTATTATTTTTATTGGATATTCATCCTCATTCGGATTATTTTTTTGGTAGAGGAGGTAACGCGTGAATTTTTTTGGAAATATCTTCTACAGAAGATATAAACTTTTCCACTTCCGCTGCTGAACAGAAATATTGCTGTATTCTATCTCCAGAAATTCCTAAATGATCGAAAAGCTTCTTTAAGAAGTTAACGTGTTCGTATGTGTTCATGTTTCCTCTTCCGAATTCGCATTCACCTTCCTTTCAAGAGATTATTGCTACGCCATCTACTCCATTGAGAAACGCATCCATGATTATATGAATCCCGATTCTTCCCGTGCACTTCACTCTTATTATATGAACATCAGTAGTATAAAGTTTTCGAGTAGTTCCTGTTAAATCTGCGGCAGAATATCCTCATTTATCGCAACCAAACGCAATAATTCTCCTTGAAAGTTCTGTTTTCGTTTCTGTCATGATTATTCATCTCTATTAGTTTACTCCTTTACGGCTTCTTTTTTTATATCAGCTGTCTCTACGCAAAAAGCTCCAATTCCCTTGACTTCTTCCGTGAGTTGCTTTTCTCTATAATATTTCAAGTCAATTGCCCTTGCAGGACAAGAGGTAACGCATACACCGCAGCCCTTGCATTTTAAATCGTCAACAACTGCAATATCCTGTTCGTTCACGCGAATCGCTTCGTATTCGCAGAGTTTTTCGCACCTATGGCATCCCATACAGAGATCGTCATTTACTTCAGCAATAATGAGTTCCTGACTATAAGTATCACTTGATAAAATGATCGCAGCTTTGCTTGAAGCTGCTAACGCTGTGGAAACAGAATACGGAATGTTTTTTGGACCCGCTGCACATCCACAGATGTAAATTCCGACGTTTTTTGTTTCTTGAGGGCTCAAACACACATGATTTTCAGATAAAAATCCGCTTGGTCCCTTGGATAATCCGAGCGTTTCAATCGCCTCTTCGGTTCCTTTTGAAGGAATAATTCCTGTTGACAAGACAACGAGATCTGCGTCTAAGTTAATAATATTATCAGTTAGAGACGAATATGCTCTTACATTTAATTTATTAGTTTCAGGATCTTGCGTGATTTCGCCAACCTTTCCTCGAATGATGTTAATATCGTAATCCCTTACTTTTCTATAATATTCTTCGTTTCCCTTATCTGGTGTTCGAATATCTATATAAAATAGCGTTATTTCTATATCAGGGTATTCTTGTTTTAACAATTGAGCGTTTTTCAGCGCAACACTGCAGCAAACAACCGAACAATAAGGATTGCCGTTCACGGATCGCGAACCAACACATTGTATCATTGCGATCTTTTTAGGTACCTTTCCATCCGATACACGATATACATGTCCACCCGTAGGTCCGATTGGACTTAACATCCGCTCAAGTTCAATTTGGGTTATGACATCAGGTAATATTCCGTAATTATAATCGTTATACTTCATTATTGGATATTCATCATACCCGGTTGCAACGATGACGGCACCTACTTTCACATCAATGTATTCTGGCTCTTGTTCAAAATCAATTGCTTCAGCAAGGCACGCTCTCTGGCAATTCTTGCAGTCAATACATGCTTCCTTATCGATTAAAGCTATTTTGGGAACAGCTTGAGGAAAAGGTATATAAATGGCACCTCGTTCGCCGATACCACGGTCGAATTCCCTCGGAACTTTTATGGGACATTTCGTTGTACACAGACCGCAGCCCGTGCATTTCTTTTCGTCCACATATCTCGCGTTTTTTCGTATTTTTACATTGAAATTGCCCGTGTTGCCGCTAAACTCTACAACTTCGCTATAAGTATAAAGCGTGATATTGGGGTGTTTTGCGGCGTTTACCATGATTGGTGCCAGGACTCATATTCCACAATCGTCCGTTGGAAATATCCTGTCTAACATTGCCATCATGCCACCAATTGTGGGTTCTTTTTCGACAAGATGCACCTGTATCCCTTGATTTGCTAAATCCAACGCAGCATTCATACCTGCAATTCCCGCTCCAATAACTAACGCAGCTCTTTCAACGGGTATTTCTTTTCGAGGGATTACTTCTAATTCTCTCGCACGATTCACTCCCCCTTGAACTAGTCTTTTAGCTTTCTCCGTTGCTTTTCCACGATCGTCAAAATGGACGAAGGAACAATGTTCCCGTATATTGACCATTTGAAAGAAATATGGGCTCAATCCCGCATCAGATAATACCGACCTGTAAGTAGGTTCGTGAATTTTGGGAGTTCAAGAGGCAACAACGACTCTATCTAAACCTAACTCCATGATATCGTTTTTTATTTGTTCTTGCCCAGGGTCGCTACATGTAAAATCATTGCATCTAGTATGGACTACATTAGGTAAGGCCTCTGCGAATTCTCTGACAGCATCGCAATCAACAGCAGCACCGATATTTACTCCTCACCGACAAACATAGACTCCTATTTTAGCATTGGTCTGATTTTCAGACATCAAATCCACCTTTGTTATGTACCACCAATAATTTTTAAATTTTTTAAATTATAATTTAAAATCTCCTTGAAGTAGGAAATAATTGAATAAATTTTAATTTTCGGATAATAAAACTAAATCTTATCTTTTATTAGTGCAACTCAGAAATTTAATAATTTTTTTGTTTGTTTTTTTTGAGTTTTATTATCTTCAATCGTGTGTTATATGAAGTGAAACATTTTTTCTGTAAAAGATTTACCAAATTATCATTAATGGGCACGATTAAAATATAATCGAAAGATAAATTAAATCCCCAACATGATTCTTATTATAGTGATAATGATAAAAAGTAGAGAATTATTAGAAAAGATTACAATTTATAACGATTGGGTAAAGTAAAATGACTCAAATGAAGAAGAAGGGAGAAATAAAACCAGTTTTCAGCGATAATGAAGTTTACATGGATAAGATTTATGAACCTAAAATGAGAAAGTTACTAAGGAGATGTTATCAATGCGCCCGATGTTCTGGAATTTGTCAATTATCTAAAGTTCAAAAATTTACACCTAGTAGAATTATTCAAGAAATTTTAGAAGGATTTGAAGAGAAGATAATTACTAGTGGCATTTTAAACGATTGTCTAACATGCAATAGCTGCTTGCAGAATTGTCCAGAGGATGTAAATTTTGCTGACATCGTGAGAATGGCAAGATATAAAATGAGGCAGAGAGATGCACAATGTTTGGATGACAGTATCGCTCATAAAGCCATGTACACGACTATTTCAGAACTCATGAGTTATTCACACATGGAACCAAAACGGGATCTTAGTTGGGTTCCAAAAGAATGTGAAATCTCCGATACAGGAGAGATCATGTATTTTGTTGGATGTCAACCATATTTTAAATTTGAGTTTGACGAATTGGATAATGTTCCTTCTGACACTTTAAAAATAATCTCTAAAATTGAAGATAAACCAATTGTCGTCCGGAAAGACGAGAGTTGTTGTGGTCACGATTTATACTGGGGGCAAGGTAAATTCGAAGCCTTCATCGACTTAGCAAAGAAGAATTACGAATTATTTGAAAGAGCGGGAGTTTCAACCATCATAACTTCCTGCGCTGAAGGATATCGAACTTTAAAAGTGGAATATTCAAAGTTATTTGACGATTTTAGCGACAAGTTTGAAGTAAAACATGTTTTAGAATACATCTACGAGAAATGGAAGCAAGGAGAAATCGAATTTAAAAATCCAGATGACAAGTTAGTTGATGTTCAATTCACGTATCACGACCCTTGCCGGCTAAATAGGTTTTTACCGAAAGAGAGCACTCTAATAGAAGATATTCGTGAGATGTTTGGAAAATTAAAAAGTTTAGGTTATTCTTTCAACGAAATGGAACATAATAAGAAAAATGCGTTGTGTTGCGGTGTGAGCTCTTGGATGAATTGTAATGAAAGATCCAAGGCGTTAAGATATAAACGACTTTTAGAAGCAAAAGCTGCAGGTACCACGATGGTGACTTCCTGCCCAAAGTGCATCCTTCATTTTTCTTGTCTTCAAAACGATTTTGAGGATATTGCGTCAATTGAAATAAAAGATGTTTCTGAATTTTTCGTTAATTTAATACATAAAGTAGAGAAAAAGAAGGAGGTTAAATAATAATGGAAGGTTCCGTGTTAGTAATTGGTGGAGGAATAGCAGGAATTCAAATCTCGTTAGATTTGACAGAATTAGGTTTTAAAGTTTATTTAGTAGAGAAGACTCCTTCTATAGGTGGGAGAATGGCACAATTAGATAAAACATTTCCAACGTTGGATTGTTCTTTATGTATTCTCGCGCCAAAAATGGTCGAAGTTTTTAGAAATCCAAACATAGAATTAATGACTTATCATGAAGTGTTGAAAGTTACTGGGGATCCTGGTAATTTTACGGCAACAATCCTTAAAAAACCCCGATATATCGACGAGGAAAAGTGTAAAGGTTGTGGAGAGTGCGCAGCAAAGTGTCCAAAAATAATGGCTCCAAATCCATTTGAAATGAACATAGGTAAGAGAAAATCGGCATATATACCCTTTCCACAGGCAGTCCCTCCAATTTACTTGATCGACTCAGAAATGTGCTTATACCTAACCAAAGGAGTTTGTCAGGTATGTAAAAAAGCCTGCCCTGCGGACGCGATAGATTTCGAGCAACAACCGCAAGAATTTGATATTAAAGTCGGAGCGGTGGTAGTTGCGACTGGATTCGAAATGCCTGCCGAGAAATTATCTTCAAGATGGGGATATCGTTTTAAAAATGTTGTCAGTGGTTTAGAATATGAAAGAATTTTATGCGCTTCTGGTCCGTTTGGTGGACATGTTATTAGATTAAGCGATGAAAAAGAGCCTGAAGTAATTGCTTTCATTCAATGCGCTGGTTCGAGAGATTTGCACGAAGACGTCCCCTTCTGTTCCAGCGTTTGTTGTACTTACACTGCAAAGCAAGCGATTATCACTCAAGAACATTCTGAAAACTCAAGTTGCTACGTTTTTAGACACGATATTCGGGCTTATGGTAAAAATTTCTACGAATTTACCCAAAGAGCACAAGAAGAATATGGAGTGATATATTTTCAGTCCAAAATAAGTACCATAGAAGAAGATCCCGAAACGAACGATTTAATCATTCGCTACGAAGACCTCAAATCTGGAGAATTTAAAGTGTTTCGAGCAAATCTAGTAGTACTGCAATCGCCATTAGTTCCTTCAAAAGGAGTTAAAGAGTTAGGAGCAGCTTTAAATATTGATTTGGATAGATATAACTTCTTTCAAGAAAAGTCTTATTTTGAGAAATTATCTTCTTCAAGAGATGGCGTGTATTTATGTGGATTTTGTCAAGGTCCAATGGACATTCCAGAGACCGTTGCTGACGCCAGTGGAGTAGCCGCGCAAATCGCTGACCAATTGAGTTCTGTCAAATACACGCAGGTGAAAGAAAAAGTGTTTGAGATAGCAGAAAAACAAGTGAAATTAACAGACGAACCCCGAATCGGTGTCATGGTATGCCATTGTGGAATAAACATAGGGAATTATGTTGATGTTCCGAAGGTTGCAGAATACGTGAAAACCTTGCCAAATGTGGTAGTGTGCGAGGCAAACTTATATTCGTGCTCTTCTGATTCACAAATTAGAATTAAAGAATTAATCGCCGAACACGATTTAAATAGATTCATAGTCGCATCATGCACTCCAAGAACGCACGAGTCGCTATTTCAAGAAACATGCCAAGAAGCAGGATTGAATAAATACCTTTTTGAGCTCGTGAATATACGCGATCAGTGTTCTTGGGTTCACATGACTGAAAAGGAAGCCGCAACAGAAAAGGCCATCGACCTGATTAGAATGCACGTTTCAAAATCAAGGTTATTGCAACCCCAGATGGAGCACAAAATTGACATAACTCACACTGCTTTAGTTATTGGAGGCGGCATTTCAGGCATGAGTGCGGCGTTAAACACTGCCAATCAAGGATTCAAGACCTACTTGGTCGAAAAGGAAAAGGAATTAGGAGGAAATTTAAAATACCTGAATGTGCTTTACCCGGTTCACAAGAACGCGTCGGAATTACTGAACGAAACCAAAGATAAAGTTGAGAAAAACAATAACATTCAATTATTTCTAAACGCCAAGATAGAAAGCATTAAAGGATATGTTGGAAATTACGACGTTTCGATTTTAGATTCAGACAATAAAGTTCAAGAATTAAAAATTGGTACCATTATTGTCGCAACTGGTGGACAAGAACACAAACCTGATGGATTGTTTGAATATAACGAGAAAAACACAAATGTTATCACTCAAATGGAATTAGAACAAAGGTTAAATGGAAAAGATAAATCGTGGCTTGATGGTGTAAAGCGCGTTACGATAATGTTATGCGTTAATGCCCGGCAGAAAAAAGGAATAACATATTGTTCAAATATCTGTTGCGCAACATCAATTAAGAACGTGAAGATTCTGAAAGAATTAAAACCAGATCTCGAAATCGTGGTACTCTACAGGGACCTTCAAATGGCTAAGAAAGAATTTGAAGATTATTACCGAGAAAGGAGAAAAGATGCGATTTTCTTGAGATATGATTTAGAGAGATTACCAGAAATCAAGAAAAAAGGCAACAAGCCAGAAAAGTACGGGATAAAAATGTTTGATACGAATTTACAGGACAATATGGAATTTGAAACCGATTTACTCGTGCTTGCAACTCCAATGGTGCCAGCAGATAATCTAAAGGAATTGGCAATGATGCTGAAAGTCCCATTAGACAAAAACGGATTTTTTTTGGAAGCTCACGTGAAATTGAGACCTTTAGATTTCGCTACAGATGGAATATTTCTATGTGGTTGCGCTCAATGGCCAAAAAACATTCAAGATTCAATAGCGCAAGCAAACGGCGCAGCAGGAAGAGCAAGTCGTTTCTTAAGTGCTGATAAAATCACGACATCCGGATTAGTAGCAGCAGTTATTCCAGAAAAATGCATAGGGTGCGGTAAGTGCGTTGATGTGTGCCCCTATAATGCTATAAGCCTTACGGAAGAAATAATGGAATTCGAAGACATCAGCATGACCATTAAAAAATCGTCAATAAATTCAGCTTTATGCAAGGGATGTGGAACTTGTGCAGCCACCTGCCCTGTAGGAGCTATCTCAGTCAAACATTACGATTTTAACCAGATAAATACCATGATAGATTCCTATTTATTAGAAAAAATCGAAACAAGGGAGGACGCGTGAAAGATGTCAAAATCTAAAAAAAAAGCAAGCAAGGAATGGGAGCCTAACATCGTGACGTTTTGTTGTAACTGGTGTTCGTACGCCGGCGCAGATTTAGCGGGAGTTTCACGATTTCAGTATCCTCCAAACATCAGGATCATTCGAGTCATGTGCTCGGGAAGAGTTGATCCTACCTTCCTCTTGAAAGCGTTAAAAGATGGAGCTGACGGCGTGCTTCTAAGTGGGTGTCACATTGGAGATTGCCACTACATTTCTGGGAACGAATACACGGACGAAAGATTCAAGAAATTACATAAAATCATAATCAAGCAATTAGGAATTGACGAGAAACGAGTTAGATTAGAATGGGTTAGTGCTTCTGAAGGCAAACGGTGGTCAGAAGTAGTGACTGAGTTCACGAATCAAATTAAAAAATTAGGTCCTTTTAAAAAATCTAATTAAATTTTTTACCTACAAAACATTAATGAAATCAATCATGTCGGAAAAGTCAGAGAAAGAAATTTTTGCTAACGAGTTCATGGCAGAAGAAGGTTTAAAAGGGAAGAGTAAACGCATTAAAATCATGCGAATCATCGATATGGTTGGATATGACAAGAGAAAGATTAAGACTGCTTTATTGCGCTCAACAATTAACGAGAGAATATCTCACGAGTGAATTTTTTTCTAATTTATCAATTTGATTTTATTTTCAAAAAATAAATTAGTAATATTATCTAATTATTCATATTATATCAATAATTAATTCAGTAAATGATTGAGAGGGAATAAAGTGTGCTTGATATTGAATTGTTCCGAACAAATTTAGAAAAAATTATCGATTCAGAGAAAAAAAGGTTTAAAGATCCTACGAATGCGAAGAAAGTGCTGGAATTCGATGAAAAATTAAGAGAAGCGCTAAAGAAGTACGAAGACGTAAGGCAGAAACTTAACAAGTTAAATCCAGAAATAGGAAAGTTAATTAAGGCTGGAGAAAAAGAGAAAGCTGAAGAGTTGAAACAAGAAGTTAAAGAGCTAAAAATACAACAAGAGGAGTTCGAACAAAAAAAGAAACAATATGAGCAGTTGAGAGACGAATACCGATATGTTGTAGGAAACATTATACACGAATCAGTACCAATCGCAGAAACAGAAGAAGGGAATGGAATAGAAAGAACAATTGGAAAAATCCCAAAATTCAATTTTACACCGTTAAACCACGTGAAATTGATTGAAACAACAGGAGGAGCGGACACGAAAAAAGCCTCAGAAGTGGTTGGATCGAGGTTCTACTATTTAAAAGGCGATTTGGTAATGCTAAACCTCGCCCTTTTGAAATTTGCATTAGATATTTTAGAAAATAAGGGATTTACTCCCATGTGGACGCCTTTTTTCATCAAGTACGAAGTAATTAAAGCAGCGGCAGAGCTAGCTGACTTCGAAGAACAATTATACAAAATACACGATGAGGATTTATACATGATTGCAACATCGGAACAAACCATAGCTGCTTTTCATTACGACGAGATTCTTGAACCAGAACGACTACCACTCAAATATGCAGGAGTATCATCGTGCTTTAGAAGAGAAGCCGGATCGCATGGAAAGGACACCTTAGGGATATTTAGAATCCATCAATTTGAAAAAATTGAACAATTTATATTTTCAAAACCGGAAGAATCGTGGGAACTCCACGAAGAACTCATTGCTAACGCCGAAGAAATATACAAGCAATTGGAACTTCCATATAGGGTTGTAAACATAGCCTCAGGGGAATTAAACGATAATGCGGCAAAGAAATACGATCTTGAAGCGTGGTTTCCCGCGGCAGAAAACTATCGAGAACTTGTTTCGTGTAGCAATTGTTTAGATTATCAAGGTAGAAAATTAAAAATTCGCATGGGAAAGGTTGGAACATCTGAGAAAAAACAAATCGTACACACATTAAACTCGACGGCAATTGCTACGGAACGCACGATTTGTTGTATCTTGGAAAATTATCAAAACGAGGATGGTTCTGTCTCAATTCCTAAAGTACTTCAAAAATACATGAATGGCAAAAAGATTATTAATGCCTCAAAATAAATATAATTGAATTAAAAAATAGGACAAATAATGGTCGAAGTCGAATTAGAAGAATTAGAGGATTTTTACAATGAGAAAGTTAACGCTCTTTATTCTAAAATTAAAAAGGCTGTAAAAAAATTAGTTCAAGAGATTTATAACGGTTTAAACGAACTTAGAAGGAGTGTCGAGCACTTCCAAGATGCAGGGGGCGAAAGAAAAATCGGAGATAAAGCATTAAGGTCTTTAAATTTCTTTACAGATAGAATCACCAAAGAAATTGACGATATTGAGATTCCAGGCGATGATGAAATATATTACGATAATTTGATAAAGCTTTTAAATAGTAATAAAAAATTATTTCAAACCATCAATGATATTGCAAAAAAATCTTTACCCAAGTTCAAAAAAGAAGTACAACCTCAGATAAAAGAATTGGAATATTTATCACGTAAACTTCGGAAAAGATTAAGTCTCTTTGATGAATTTTTACGAAAGAAATACGGAGATGTGAAAAATGCAGAGGAATTAGTAAAAAAGAAAACGCCAAAATTATTTACTTTAAAAGAAAATATTGAACACGCTAAAGTCGATTTGGATGCTTTTGAAGAGGAGCTTGAAGAAAGAAATAAAAATCAAGAAGCCTTGAACTCGGAGTTGATGGAACTCGAGAAAAACCCCTTATTTAAACAACTTGAAATGGAAAAAAATAGATTATTCCAGCTAAGAATAAAAATTAACGACCAACTTAGCTTTAAAAAGGCATTAAAAAAAATGAAAGTCGAATTGGAAAGAGAGACCATTCACGTACCCGGAATTAACTTAAATTATTTGAGAGACTTTTTAAAAAATCCTATTAGAGCATTAACGAACGATAGTAAGGATTTAGCAAAATTCTCCAGCTTATTAGTCAAATTACGGCACGCCTTAGAAGAAAATAAGTTAAATCTTAAATCAGATAAAAAAGACAAGACCATCGAGCATATAAATACTATCTTTGATGAGAAAGTATTACATGCAGAAATTGAAAAAATCAACCAGATAAAGGCTAAAATAAAAGAAATTGAAATAAAAATTTCTAAAGCTGGACTGGCAGAACAACTCGACGATGTTAAAAATAAGATTGCTCTTAACACTGCAAAGTTGGAACATCTTGAGAACGATTTGAATAAAAAAAACAGCGATTACATGAGATATTTAGCTTCTTTAAAAAATGAAAGAGAAGAGTTTCAGAAATTAATTGAGGAAACTCTGGGAGAGCAGGTAAAAATAAACATCACATTTTCGTTTTAAACTTAATTTTTCAAGCTCTTAAACTTTCGATTGTTGGTTGCATCTTTTTTTTGTAACGACGATTTCAAGTTGTTTTTTAAGAATTTGTAGGTATAGGTGTGCGTTAAATCGAATATTTTCAAGTATTCGTACGCCAGTAATAAATCCTCCGGGATGTCGATGTCAAAACCCGCCCGAAAAGAATCGTAAACCGCAATTTCCTCAATACCCTTTTCTCTTGCGTTGTTAAGCAGCAAGCTTAAGGAAGGAATATCAGGATCAGAGAAACACGGCTCTATGATATTGGGAGGCTTCCTGCCAAAAATGGAGATTCCCGCAGAATGAATGGCAGGACAAACGACTAATTTATTATTTTTCAAGAGTTCGTTAATTTCGTAAAAATTTTTAGCGGTAATCAAGATAACATCTAAGAATGCAATGATGGTCCCGTTAGCGTTAAACTTTTTAATGGCAAAATCATTCATTCTAGAAATGACAGCGTCAAACGTAGATTTAGCATCTGTTAGCTCTTCTTTCACGCCAATTAGATTAAAATCATCGGCGATTTCTAAAATTTCATCGCTTGCACAGTACACGATTTTTTTTTCGAAACAATCCACGTTTAAAAGCGTAGTCCCCAAATCCTTGAACATGGCCATCGTAAAGTCCTTTATTTGTTCTCGTGAAAAATAATTTTCAAGGCGCGATTTTGCCCTTGACAAGGGAGCGATGGGGATTAGTAAAACACTCATGGAAAAGTTGAATTAATATAAAGTATCAAATTAAA
>JAEORV010000558.1 GCA_016840695.1 Promethearchaeota archaeon | reverse complement strand
TATTTCCACGATGCTTCTTATGCTTTCTTTTAACACGATGTTTTTCTCGGTAGGTTTCGGAAACTTTAGAAATAGCCCTTTCGAATTGAGGAAGTTCATCCTCCAAGTCAGAACCCTTAGCCAGTGAATAATCGTATTTATCGTTAGATTTTAAAATTTCCTCAAATTCATTCAACGATTTGGTGCTATGGGTTTGAATCCATGATAGATTTACTTCTTCCATCTTTTTGAACATATTCAATCCCTTTCGATCTTCAAACCAGATTAAATTAAATATAACAGCATAAACAAATTTATCATGTACTTTCAAGAGTAACCATAGAATATAATTATTCGGAGAAAAGATCTTTCGGAGACTGACTACGCTTACAGAACCTAATGTAGCACATAATTCATTTACCAATGTATCTCTAAATTCTTCTAAAGAACTATAGCTATGCGGGTCTTTTGCATGAAAATTTCCTTCGAGTTGCGTTAATGTAGCTTCAAACCCTTCCAAGGAGAGATGTTGTTCGATTTCCATTTTTGGGAAAAAATTGTGTCTTTTAGTCTTTAAGATAGACTAAAAGAAAATATGTGGAAGAGAATTATTTGTTACATGATATGGGTGTGGTTGACTGCACCTTGTATCGTTGGATTTTCATTTGGGGTGGGATATATTAGTACTTATGTATTTCAAGCAACAGAATGTAGCACTTACTCGTTTATTAATTTACTGCAATGTCTGGGTGTGGGATCTCTATTTATTGTATTCGGAATATTGTTCATCAATCTCTGTTGTTGCTTAATCTTTATAACCCCCCCTGTATCTCCCATTTATGCTTAAATTATTACAAAAGTTACATCAACGACCTGCAACATTACGAATATGTCTATTAAGTTTTCTTTAAATTATTTTTAAAAATTATCTAAATATTTTATGTATTATAAAATGGGTCACTACGGTTACGGCAAATGTTGTAAAAAGAAAAATTGCTGTTATAAGAAGAAAAATTGCTGTTATAAGAAGAAAAATTGCTGCAACAAAAGCAGCTACTACTACAAATACTGCACTCCTAGCTGCTACCAATATATCAATTACCAAGACCAATGTTGCGGTTATGGATATGGATATGGATATGGATATGGTGGCGGACATTATTACTAAACATAATAACCGATTTACACTTAATAATTAAGTATAAATTTAAACATTAAACCCTCTAAATGGAACAACAATTGCTTCGGACATCTAAAGCAGAATCTGTATTTTCTGGGTCATCTTTCCTTAAATAAATGGTACTATTGCGGAGGCTAGAAATGTTTTCATTGTGTATTTTTGTAGCCACATCTTCAAATAAATGCTGAACATTCTCTCCCGTAACGGCTGATGTGAAATACGACATTACCTTAACATTGAATAGTTCTTGGAGTTCTGACATTTGAGAAATCAAACCTGTTTGATTGTCTTCAGAAATCAAATCTATCTTATTTCCTACTAAGGCTATTATAGGGAGCTTTTTAGGAAAGTAAGATTCTATTTGTTCTTTCCAATAGGATTTAATAAGGTCAGCTGAGCGAGGATTGCTCAAATCGTAAACAATAACTACTGCTTTTGCTCCTTTAAAGTACATAGGGACAATAGAGCGAAAACGTTCCTGCCCAGCAGAGTCCCACATTTCTAAAATAACGGGTTCTGCGTTTACACATATTCTCTCGGTGCTAAAAGCCATTCCTATGGTAGATGTGGCATGTTTATAGATTTCTCCTTTTTGAAATCTGCAAACTAGAGACGATTTTCCTACGTCTGATTCTCCTATTAAGATAATCTTATATCTTTTCATTCTTTTTATTCTTGCTTGATAAATGTTATTCTCAATTCTCAATTCTCAATTCTCAATTCTCAATTCTTAATTCTTAATTCTCAATTCTTAATTATATATCAGATAGATATCTTTCCATCATGAGTTTATATTGCTCCCAAGTGACAAACATTATACTACACCATGGACCAATACGCATCCAAGAAGGGATAAAACCACGATATAAAGCTAAAGGACCTTCTTTTCTAACGGTTTTACTAATGCAATCTATTATTCCGTTATATTGATAGGTGTTCATGATTTTAGTTTTAGTAAAATCAATAGGAGCGCTGACTCCAGCTGCAAAAAATCCCGCTATTACACTGGAACAAAAATGCGTCCCAATATGATTACCCATAATACCCATAACCCCCGAATCTAGAATCATATTTTTAAACGTATCATATGTGGCTAATTCGGCTGCGTTGACTAGAAAAGACCGTTGGATATTGGCAACAATTCCTCTAGACAATCCTGTCAAACCCAATTTGTATAATTCTGAGGAACATTTTTGTGATGTTTTGATTTCAGAAGATTGCATTCTTATTTTTAATATGTCAAAGGGATTAGAAAAGGCCGACCCAATACCTCCAGCTGTGTGCCACCAGCTATAATTCGATGTATGATTGTGGGTTTACCATCTTTAGAGGGTAAACATTTTTT
>JAEORV010000557.1 GCA_016840695.1 Promethearchaeota archaeon | reverse complement strand
GATTTTGTGCAATTTTCTGAGAGTTAATAAATGTTCACTCGTGCTTTCACTGATATTAACATTAGACTTGTTTAGGTCTTCAATTTTTTTTTCGATATTGTTAATATAACTTTCTAAATTGACCAAACCCTGTGAGTTATTAAATCGAATACTCATGTTTCTCATTTTACTCTTGTGTTATTTAATGAGATACTCTACTTTTCGTGACATTTTGCATTTAAATGATATCATAATCATTTATATGCATCTATATGATATCGTGATCATTTGATTTTATGAAACCTAGTATTATTGTGATAATACAATGAATACTAAAACTCGAATAAGAAACATGAATTAATAACTATCCAATATTATTAATATAGTATAAAAATTTACACTAAAATTTCTTTACTTCGATGGAAAAAAAGGTTTTAATAGCTGCTGATAGCGCTTTCAAGAGACAGGCTCTCTCTGGGATTATATCTTCCTATGAATCTCTCGTTGTAGTCAACATTTCAAGAAACGGAGTGGAAGCTATGAAGATGATTGAGAAATATAATCCTGATATTTTAATTTTGGACCTTCCTATTATAATCTTTGAGGTGTTAACAGGATTTAAGAGGTTGATGAAATTTAGTCCTACGCCTACTATTTTCATTTTGGATGAAGATCTTAAAACCTCTAAGACCATAGAGACAAGGATAAGGGATATCGGCTTTAAAGATTATGATTATGTCGTGAAAAGGAAAGGAGTCATCAAGGAGGTTTATGCTGAAATGGAAGAAGATCTTATTTCAAAAATACTAAACCTTTCATCCTTGAAGGCAGAAACTATTACAAAAAAGAAAAAAATAATAAAAGAGACAATTAAAACTCAAAAAGAAGCTAAAGAAAAGCAAGAAGAAGTCGTTTTGGTTCAAAAACCCATACCTATTAGCAAATTGGAAACGAATGCAATTGTAATGGGTGCGAGCGTTGGCGGACCTAAAACGCTAAAAGCAATTTTAAAGCACATACCTCAATCATTTCCAAGTCCTATTTTTGTTGTCCAACACATGAATCATTTTTTCATGAGGCAATTTGCGGTTACTTTAAAAAATGCGTGTGCTCTTAATGTTAAAATCCCTGAGAACGGTGAAATCATTTCCCCTGGAGTAATCTACCTTTCTCCCGGAGGAAAACACATGGAAATCATTGTAAAAAACGATAAACCTTGTTTGAGAACCTTTGAGGGGGCACCCGTGAATTATTGTAGACCTTCCGTTGATGTGCTATTTTTTTCCGCAGCACGAGTATATAAAGAGCATGTCTTGGGGATTTTATTAACTGGAATGGGGAGGGATGGTGTTGCTGGACTTGAAGCCATTAAATCTGTCGGAGGAAAAACAATTGCTGAATCTCAAGAAACCAGCGTTTTGTACGGAATGCCAAAAATAGCAGCAGAAACGCATGCTGCTGTTGCTATCGTGCCTAATTATGAAATTAAAGATTGGATGATAACTTACGCTAAGAAGTTATAGAGATTTAATTTATCATTTTTTATTATGTATAGTAACATGTATGATATTTCAGTGATAATTATCTTTATTTTGTTAGGTTAAAAAATCAATATATAGAATGATTTCTATAACATCTATATAGAATAATATCAAAAAATGTTAAAATTTAGAAATAATTATTGGTCGTAGACTGGAAGGGTTATCATCATGCGAATGTTAAATGTAAATAATAAGGGAGAATTTAACGAAATAAATAAGTTAGACTTTCTCGATAGCGATGTGTATATTGTAGATGATGAAAAAACAATATATATTTGGGTTGGAAACGATGTTACTCAAGACTTAAAAGATAAAACCGCAAGTATCGCCAGAACTTTAGATAAGGATAGAGGCGGCGCTGCTAAAATATTAATAATGAAACAAAAGCGCGAATACGGTTCATTTTTGGCAATGATGGATGCTTTAAATAAGGGCTTAATCCCGGGACATACAGTCGAACGAAGACCCGAATTAGATTTAACATTAGAAGAATCAGATGAAGCCATTAATGCTGAAGAAGTCGAAGAACCCGAAGTAGTACATTGGTTAAATCAAGTCAAGCACTATAGGAAAACCGCTCCGGAAGAGACATATCTCGATGTCATAGCTGAGACTGTCGAGGCGGAAATTGAAACATCTGATAAAATGCCTAAGATACAAGAGTTACCGGAAGGCTTCATAATGGAGGATCAAGTCAAAGTAGGCGCGTATTACCTCTCAAAAGAAGGCTACGACTATAACGAACTCTGCTGGATTCTGGCAGAAAAAATAATGAAAGAATCTCTTAAAATGCCTTCGATCGAGGATATTCGGCAGAAAGCAGAGCAAGTCTTTGCCTCATCGTGCACCTACGACGAACTATGCTGGTTGAACGCGGAGATAGACATTTTGAGACAATATTTCTTTGAGGAAAAAAAACCTAGCTTTTTTGATTAACAAAAAAAACTAATTAAAAATTCTTTTTGACCCATTCTTCGAATTTTATTTCTCGGAGCTGTTCT
>JAEORV010000556.1 GCA_016840695.1 Promethearchaeota archaeon | reverse complement strand
TATAATCCATCATCTTGTGCCGTATACTGACACCCTGCGAGTAAGCATGCTCCCACAATAAATGAAATAGACTGTTTCCTCATGAGTCGTTTCCACCTCCTACATTTAGATTCACCAATAAGTGAAAAATGTTGAGAGGCAATTGATGGGGAAATTACATTTGTATATTATTAAATTAGAGATTAGAGAAGGTGAGGTAAGCGTATGATTACCATTCAGAATCAGCAATACGAATTAGTAAAGGAATTTAAAGATGGGTTTGATGAAGAGGCTTTTAAAGCTCGCTACAGCGACATATTGAATAAATACGATTTTATCGTTGGAGATTGGGGATATAATCAATTGCGATTACGAGGCTTTTTTGATGATCAAAATCAAAAAGCCACCTATGACACGAAAATAAGCACCTTAGAGGAATATTTATATGAATATTGTAATTATGGCTGTGCTTACTTTGTGCTAAAGAAAATCAAATGATAAAGAAAAGGTGCCAGAAACCTGTCTGGCAGGTATTCTGAACACCAAATATTACTGATATGGAGGTTGGTCGTCTTTTTTAGGGTCATCATGAATTGGATGACTTCCTGGGTCTTGACGCTGTAAATTTTGATGCAACGATTTATTTTCGTGGTTAAAAGCACTATAATATCGTTGACCTTCCTCCCATGGGGTTGTTTTATTTTCAACTGGCTTATTGCGGTTCCTAGGGGATCCGTAAGGTCCTTCAGGTAAATCCTCTGGGCCTACATAATTGTGCATTGTTTCAACATTCGAAAAGTCGGTGTATTGTTCTCTTTTTTCTTCTCCCATGCATTTCATCCTCTCACATTTTCTGTTTCTGTGTATCTTTCCACAGGAACGTTTCCGTATGCAGAATGAGGATGAACAATATTATCCATTACACAATTTCCATCAAAAATTCCTTCAGTTCTTCGGCCTCTTCCTCATTTAGTTGAAAAGCATGTTCGATATACCCCGGTTCTTTTAAGTCGTCCGAGCCAATGATGGCGAACAAGTTACTTTGTAAATTGAGGACAAGATGTTTTCCGTAGTAGCGGTCAGACTGAATAATGGCTAAGTCAAATCGTTGGCTTTCACCCATAAAGCTAACAAAGCGCGTTTTTGTATCCACCGTATCATCATATAAATAAAAACGTTCAGACATAGCACGATCCTCCTTTTAATCCTTTACTACATGGATTGTACCATAAATTGAGTTCATTGCCTTTTACATGATAGCACTTCTGTCCTTTTGCGATTGAAATAATGATAGCGAGTTATGCTAAAATAATGAAAGAGGGTTTTTACTTACTTTGAAGGGGGATCTCAAAATGTATTTCGTTGACCGGGAGAAAATCGAACAAACATTGCAATACTTAGAAGAATTAGTACAACTATTTGAATGCCACTCTTTCGAAACGAAGCTTGAGAAAATGGCATTGGAACGTATTGTTCAGATGATTATTGAATCAATTTTAGATGTAGGAAATTCAATGATAGATGGATTTATTATGCGAGATCCTGGAAGTTTTGAGGATATTATCGACATTTTAGAAGATGAGATGGTAATCGGTAAGGATGATGCAATAGCTTTGAAAGCAGTCATTCAATATCGAAAAATGCTCGTTCAACACTATTTGCAAGTGAATCATGTAGAAATGGGGCAAGAAGTTAAGAAACATCTAGGGGCTATAACTCGCTATCCACAACAAGTTCGTTCCTACTTAGAAAATGAGCTAGGTCCTGTATCAGCATTTAGACGTTAAGGAAGTGTCCATTTTGAAACAGTATAAAGGCTATTTAATCGATTTAGATGGGACAATGTACCGTGGAAAAGAGAAAATTGAAGAAGCAGGTGCATTTATCCAAAAATTAAAAGAGAAGCAGATACCATATTTATTTGTAACCAATAATTCTTCTCAAACACCTGTTCAAGTAGCGAAAAAATTAAATGAATTTCATATTCCTGCCTCCCAGCCACAAGTGTTTACTACGAGTTTAGCGACGGCAGAATATATTTATCAACGAAAGTCAGATGCATCTATTTACATGATCGGAGAAGAAGGGTTAAGAAGTGCGCTTAGTGATAAAGGGTTTGAGTTTGTTGATGAAAATCCAGATTACGTCGTTGTGGGAATTGATCGCGACATTACATATGAGAAGTTAGCAAAAGCTTGTTTAGCCGTTCGAAATGGAGCAACTTTTATATCGACAAATGGAGATATTGCGATACCTACGGAAAGAGGTTTATTGCCTGGTAATGGCTCATTAACATCAGTCATTTCTGTATCGACACAAGTGAGCCCTATCTTTATTGGAAAACCAGAGTCAATTATTATGGAACAAGCGTTAAAAGTGCTTGAAACGACAAAGGAAGAAACGATTATGGTAGGAGATAATTATGATACCGATATTTTAGCAGGTATTCGTGCAGGGATGGATACACTACTGGTTCATACAGGTGTCACGAAGAAGGAACACCTAAAGAAAAAAGATACACTTCCTACCTATACAATTGATTCT
>JAEORV010000555.1 GCA_016840695.1 Promethearchaeota archaeon | reverse complement strand
TCATTGATATCTAAAAAATACTTTATCGTAATAGATAAAAACAGAGAACACAAGAAGGACCTACTCTTCATCGTGAGTTATTATTATTTAAAATCATTTAAAGAAAAAAAATTTACATTCTCGTATGTTAACACGCCTTTTTTTAGAGGTACTGTTCTCTTTGGTTTAGATATTAAAAATAAAATGCGCCCTTTACAATTTAATAAACTTCAAAAGGACAGTAGCTTAGATCCCGTAGACCCACGATTATTCAAGAAATTACTGCTAGCAGATGAAAATAAATTTATCACTTTTTCAAGTCAAGCGAGTTCGACCGATATAGAGCCTATTAGGGAGATGCTTGAAAACTTTCAATTCGATGAACAAAAAATAAAGGTATTTCCAATATGCGATTTCTGCTTGTCTGATAATAAATTTACTCTATTAATAGGAATGAAGTTTCCAATTTCTCACAAAGATAAGAAGATATGCTCAGATTGCGCTTTAAAAATCGTGAAACGTGAGGCAAAATCGTCAGGGCTGGTTGGAAAGGAACAAATAAGCCCAAAATTGAAGAATTTCTTTAAACACATGATCTTGAAGTTCAAGAGCGTCCAAAAAATATTAAATGTAATTAAAACTGATTTTGATCCATCTGCTAATAGAGAATTGACATTATATGATATTGAAAAGAATCCTCCAATTAGTAAGAAGTACCTAAACTATCAAGTAGACAATTTAGACATCCCTGAACAGTTCAAGCAACTAATAAAAGCTTCTAAGATAACCACGCTATTACCGATCCAAGCAATATCGATCGAAAAAGGATTACTTTCGGGTAGGGATCAGTTAATAATGGCCCCTACATCGGGAGGTAAGACATTAGTAGGCGAATTATCAGGAATTTCCAGAGTTCTCCTTGAAAAGGAGGCGAAAATGCTCTATCTAGTTCCGATAGTGGCATTAGCTAACATCCGTACAGAAGAGTTTTCTAATAAGTATAAACCGTTAGGATTAAAGATTCTCAAAAGAGTAGGAGAATCAATTCTGGATAGGAGAGAGAAGGATAATATTGAAGATTTAAAGGATGCTGATGTTATCATTGCAACATATGAGGCAATTGATTACATATTGAGAAGTGGGAATAAAGAAAAATTGGGACTTATTGGAACAATTATCATTGATGAAATTCAGACTCTAATCGATCCTGAGCGTGGATTCTTACTCGATGGCTTTATTTCGCGCTTAAAATCGTTATTTGGAGAGTCTCAATATTTATATTTATCAGCTACTATTGGGGAGCCAGATATTTTAGCGAAAAAATTGAACTGCGATTTAATACGATATAATAATAGACCTGTTCCTATTGAGCGTCATTTATTGTTGTGTAGTAATGAAGTTCAAAAAGGAAAATATATCTTCAAATTGATTCGCTCAGGATTTTCATTTAAATCTAAATTTGGGTTTAAAGGCCAATCAATAGTCTTTACCAATACAAGGAAAAAGTGTGAAAGTATTGCTGAACACCTTCAACAAAAGGGAATTCTGGTTAGAGCATATCATAGTGGTTTGACAGGTGAGGAAAGAAAACGGATCGAGTTAGAATTTCAAGCGCAAAAAATTGCTGGTGTGATTGCAACCGCAGCTTTGGCAGCAGGCGTGGATCTTCCTGCTCAACAAGTCATTTTTGAATCGTTAGCGATGGGAATTAAATGGCTAACGGTTGCTGAGTTTGAGCAGATGTTAGGACGTGCGGGAAGATTGAAAAAACACGAAAAAGGATACGCCTATTTACTCGTTGAACCTGAAAAAACCTATCACCCAAAAATGGACATGACCGAAGAAAACATTGCGATTAAGTTATTAAATGGTAAGATTAAAGATTTTGAGTTAGTTCCAGACGAAAATAAATCCATCACCGAATTAGTAGCATTTATTTCAATGTTCTCAGGTGTTAATAAAAAAGAGCTTTTTGAATACAACGAATCGTTAATTAATAACGATTATGATTTAGAAGCTTTATTGAGAAAGTTAATTTCCATGAAATTAGTTCGAATAAAAGAGGACTATAGCTATCGGATAACACAGTTAGGAAGAGCAGTTGCAAAATCTTTTCTAACTGTTGATAAGGGTTTAGAGATCATTGAACAGTTGCGGAAGTCAACGAAAAGTCTCATTGAACTTGCATTAGACATTGAATCCTTGAAAAATGTATATTTAACTAAAAAGACAGTAGCTGATTTATCTAAAAATAGAAATATGAAATATTTATCATCAAATTTGTTTACTGCAAGCACGTTATCCTTGCTTGACGCAGAACATGTGAAAAAAAAGAAGAGTTTTTCACGAGAATTCATTGAGATGATAATGAAATGGATGAAAGACATATTTAATTGTAATTGTAATGATAAACCTTATTGCGATTGTGGGAGAATAAACTTAGAAAAGTTGATATTATCTTTAAGAGTAGAAGAGAATTATTCGATAGATGAAATCCGAGATTTTTTAGAGAAGGAATACAATATATTAGTCTTTCTAAGAAATCCA
>JAEORV010000554.1 GCA_016840695.1 Promethearchaeota archaeon | reverse complement strand
AGAAAAGATAGGAATAGTAATAGGAATAGGGGATATCTCTTTTCTCTTTTTTTTTTTATTTTATGAAGAGCCAAAAGTATAATTCATGAAAGTACAGAACAATAAGTATTTAAAACTCAGTATCCTAGTTTATCAATATTGAAGATTGAAAACCAACATGCAACGGCTTGAAGATTCATGCTGCTACTGAGTTATTTTAACCGGAGAGTAGGACCCACGGTGTTTCTCACGAGTCCAGGTACTCTTGTTTCTGTAATGGACGAGGCACATCTCGATCAAGTCAAGTCGCTGCTAAACCAAACAGATCAAACTGGTTTTTTCACGCATAATTTTTCTCCCGAATTGAAAACCGCAAATTATAATTTTAATCTCAGTTCACCTTACGCCAGAGGTCGCAAGGAATTACTTCTAATCACTGCCATCGTTTCAGAGGAGGAACCAGATTATTCTATTTACGAGAAATTCCTTTCAAAATTCGTTGAAAAATTAAAAAGCATTCCAGAAATATTCTTGGCTTTTTACATGGATTCGGACTCTGAAGTGAGCGATCATAAGGAAAAGATTCAAGAAAAGTTCACGATTTTGAGAGAAGAGCTTACTAACACGTATAAGATATTAACCATCAAGCCAATAGAGACTCACGGTCAACTCTTCTCGCTCTCAACGTTGAAAAAACAAAAAGAAATCAAGCTTTCGAATGAATTGCTTGGAAAATTAGATTCTATCTCGAAAAATCGAAAGAATTATTTCATGGTGTCTCGTATTCGAGGAGATGTCGTCAAGGTCGATTTAATACCCATTGATGCAGAACGTGTTATATCACTTTCTATCATCTTTGGCGAGCAAATGACCGTTTCTGTTCTCCAGCAAATCACGAAAATATTTGTAGAGCACAATGTATCTTTAATTTTCACGTCAGGTATTTGTCAAGAAGTAAATCGCTGTATATACGAAATTTTTATCGATTCGGACGAGAGTCTTCTCAAGCACATGATAGACGAAATCAGCATCATTTCCGGTATCATAGAAATTGAGGCTAAAATTATCATGACAAAATAGAAAAAATTACATAGAAGGAGTGAATTTCCATTTCAGAAACAAACAAAAGTAAGGATGAAAACAACGAGGGTGTCTATAAGCCAAAGTTCATGGAATGGGGGATCATCAACAAGGAAAATTTCACGTCGTTGAAAGATATTCCAGTAAAGCGGTGGGATCCCTTGTCGACAATCAAAATTAGTACAAAAGGATTTGGATTGCGCGAAACGATAAGGTATTCGGGGCATTTTTCGTACCTCTCTCCGATTCGTAGCCAAAGACCTAAAGGATTTAAAAATCACGGGAAAAAGGAAATGGATTTTGGTGATTGCTCGAGAAAATCGTTTGATTCGATCAAGGACGTCTTCACGGCAGTTACGGAAGGAAAAACATTGTATGACGACGAGGGAACGATAGTCCGAGATGGCAACACGATAATAATCACTCAGGACGAGATGAGGCGGGATGACCCTTTTCTCGATCAACCTCACAGAATAAAACGGATTCCCGACGATTGCAATGCTCTTACATTAATCAATCGATATCCTTCAATGGCACGGATTATAGACCAAGAGACTTATAATAGGGTAAGGCTCTCCTTGCCTCGGAATTCAAAATTATCAATTGGGATAAATTTATTGACCATCAGCAGGCATTTCTATCCTGCGTTATGTCTTGATTTAATTCCTGAAGACGTGCTCGCAGGTATATTTCTTTCCATGAAGGCTGCAGTTCTTTATACTATCGAACACGCAATAGAAAGGGATTATTACGATATCACAGTCTCTCCTTTTTTTAACATAGGCATTAAGGTTGGCGGAAGTCAACCTCGCATCCACTCACAATGTTACATTGACTTGAACGGGGATGGCCACGGTGCTCGCTTAGCATCTTATCTTAAAGCGTTTGAAGAGATGGGTGATCACTGCCATATTTGCGAGACAACCCATGGAGGTGGCAGCAGGGTCGTGTTGGACTCAGAATTCTGGACATTTTTTACAACTGGGAGCCCCGTGAGAAATTGTCACCTTCGATTTTATCCAAAGGAGCACATACGGCGATTTTCCAACTTGAAACCTACCCAAATCCAAGATTTAGCTCGATCACTTAAAACTATTTTCAAGGCACTTGACGATCTAAAGATAGAAAGAAATAGAAATATCCTATTTAATTGTTGCCCTTACGGTTACGATGCAGATTTTCACATGTTTGGAGATATCATTCCTCATGAGATAATTGGTGGTGCTGAAATGGCTGATTCCATGCGAGTCGCGCGTAAACTGCCAGAAGACATTGCGAAAGAAATTAGAGAAGCGATAGAATCTGGTTGAATTTGAGAGATCACTAATGAATTGCACAAATAATTGATAACATTTTAGAACCTTTTCTTTATTTTGGCACCTCGTGATTAGAATTTATAAATGATTTGGTAAAAAAGTTCGTGAAATTAAGAAATATTATAAAATTTAAATAAATTTTGATAAAAAGATTT
>JAEORV010000553.1 GCA_016840695.1 Promethearchaeota archaeon | reverse complement strand
AAAATTCAATAAATTTTTTATAGTGCTTCAAGTTTTAAAATATAGATTTATCATTAAATAAATGTCAAAAAATCATCGAAAATAAATACAACATGTATAATATTTATATAGCAAAATTAACTCCTTATTATATAGGGGTTTAAAATAAAAAGCTTTATTGGGTGTGAGAAGAATTCGTCTTTACACAAGAAAAATAATTGGTAAAATCAATCATCCGAGTGAATATGTGGAAACTTCAGATACGGATGATTTTTTCTTTGAGGACCCAAAAGAGAAATCTTGCTGCAGCTCCCCAAATTATAGCGTTGACGAGGGATATCGCGTTTGTCAAAATTGCGGTGAAACTCATTCTCAAATTTTTGACGATTCCCCGAGAAGAACCTATAACCAGCAAGAAAAGAGAAATCGAGTCATTAACGAAATAGTATACAATCCAATTGGACCTCGTACGATAATCAAAGGAAATAAAGACGCCCACGGGAGGTTATTAAATTCAAAAGACGCATCTTTCTTCAGAAAACTGGGAAAAATCAATAAAAGCATCTTTTCCTCATTTGAAAGAAATCTTTACACGGCCATACCAATTTTTGATCGCTTGAAAGAAAGGTTAAGTATTCCTGATAATATCAGTAAAGACGCAATGCGAATTTACACATACGCCGTGAAAGAGAAAATGACCATGGGTAGGAGCATTGAATCCCTGATATCCGCAGCAGTCTTTTGCGCAATCCGGATCTCTGGCATTCCTATATCCATGGATGAGATCTTAGAGATTACTAGCGTTCCTAAAAAGAAATGCGTGAAAGATTATGGTTTAATCAGATTAAAAATTTTGCCTGAATTGAATTTTAAGGTTAAACATCTCACTCCTGATCGGTATATAGATAGGTTTACGGAAGACTTGAAACTTCCAATGCAGTGTAGGAATTTTGCCGTGAGATTGTTGTTAAAAGCAATCAACAAAGGATATAACACGTCTGGTAAAGATCCTAAAGGTATAGCTGCAGCTGTTATTTACGCTGCGTCGCAAATGTGCGGAGATCTCCGGACACAAAAGGAAGTATGTAGTGCCACGCAAGTGACACAGGTGACGCTAAGAAATCGCAAGAGAGAAATTGCTCAACACGTGAACATCTCATGGACATAGAGATAATATTTAGTTTTATGTTCGTTCTATCAGAACTCAAATATTCGTATATTATATCTATTTTTAACTTATATTATCCTTTTAAATTTTAAGAAGGAATTTTAACTACCGACTATACATTGGATTTCGCCCTCTAAACTGAAAACTCAGTTTATTTCTCTTTCCTATACATTAAAGTCGGAGTTTTGCATTCCCTTCATTTCTCTTTTATACTATTTCGTTATAATGAGATAAAAAATAAATTTAAAGGAATTTACTTCATTAAAATAGTGTAAAAAAATGTTTTCCAATTTTCATCTACAATTAAAATTAAAGGATTTGAAGAGAAAATATTTTTGAAATTCAAATTTTTTCTTCAAATAAACATTTAAATAACTAAAATATTTTATATTACATATATAAACAATTTTTGTTTATATATAGAGAATATATTAGTCTTCTGTCAAGGAAAAAATTTAATATTTACCAAAAGTATCATAATGAAAAAGGACATTATGGCATCAACTAAAAAAAGGATTACCCCACAGGGTTTATTGACGTGTGATAAATGTGGAAGCGTCATGATAACGAGAAAGCTTGCCACAAAAAATTCCGATAAGGTTAAATTCATTCAAATCAACCAGTGCGTTGTCTGCAGGCATTATATTAAAATTTAGACAATAATTTTTTATCGGAAAATCTTATTTTATTATCCAAATCGGGCTACTCCATGCCATATTGTTATCAGCAAGGAAAATCCTTGGATAATAGTATACAAACATTTCTTCCTTAGTAGAATGCTCTAAAGCAATACTTTCAAAATCGTCTGTATCCATGTGAGTGATTTCAGCGTTCTTCGAATTTACAACGATATTTTTTATAACAATATTATTCCTTACTAATTCTATTCTTTCAATCATAACAGGGCTTATAATATCTATCGCCAGTATACGTGCTTCGTTTAATTCGGTTTCTTCATTTAAATCAATGATCTCTCCCATAAAATGCTTATTCAAATGAAATTCAACGATTACTCGAGGACCTGTCGTTCCGTAACAGCTTCGATTATTAAGTGCCTCCCAGAGTGATTGCTTTGACAAATCTTTGGCCCATATCGCCATTATCCCGGGAGGATAAATACCATTGTCGGGATCAATTGAACCACTAGGATATATTCCAAAATGATCGTCGCCCCCTGCAGTGAATCCTAATTTGTATCCTCTTTTTAAAGCGTCGGCAACAAAGCTCTCTTTCTTCTCCAATATCGCTCCTCTTTTTCGAGCGTGCTTTCCATAACCATAAAATTTATTCTACTTGGGGCAATCAAGAATATTCTTACAAAGATGGTAATCCTATTCCTCCGAGGTATAAATTTTATGGTTATGGAAAGCACGCTCGAAAAAGAGG
>JAEORV010000552.1 GCA_016840695.1 Promethearchaeota archaeon | reverse complement strand
ATATTTCAAGTAAATCTTTTTCCTTGGAAAGCCGTTATAAGCAGCTGAAAGCATTGAAGTATCACAATTCCTCTTTTTCATGTATTCAATTGCCATATCCATTAAGTTTTTGGCAATTCCTCTACGACCATAAGCGGGAAGACAGGACACGTCGTTGATATCCCCATTTAAATATTTTTTTATTAATTTTGGAAATATATTTCAAATTATATGGGATATGCCCGCAATTGCTTTCTTATTTCCCATTTTGTTCACGATTTCTTATATCCCTCGTTTTATAAATAGGATTAGAGTAAAGAGAAATCCTTTTTTTAAAAATATCAAATGTGAAATTGTTCATGATGAGAAACACTTTGATTACATGGAAGCTGCCAAAGAAATCTTGCCAAAATATTATGATGGTCTCCAAATCTTTAATAAAGAAAAAGTTTTATGGTCAAGGTTAAATGTTCCCTCGGAAAGTGAGAAGCCCACCTACATATTATTAAAACAAGACAATAAAATTATTGGAGGCACCTCGTTAACTTCACTATCCATGAATCTTAAAAAAGGGGGATTGAAAATTCGAATGGGCTTGATTCACGAGGTATTTCTTAATAAATCTAAATTCGATACGAAGAGAAATTTATATTTTGGATATAAAACAATACTCGATAATTTATTGAAATCAGCAACGCACCGATATATGGGCGCACTAATGTTTCCCTCGAATGATAAAGATCATGACCTGCATAAAGCGTTCAAGGGAATGGGTTTTCTAGGAGGTAAAGGAGGCGTGTTGATGATGAAACCAATAAAGGAAAACATAAAAATTCCTGAACCAAAGAAACCGATACAAGCACCAACTCACTCGACTATTGGATTTCCATAAAAATTTAAAAATATGAAATTAAATGTATTAGAAATAATAAATAATAAATTACAGAAAAACAGATGTAAATATTATGGAAAAGATGATCATAACTGCTACTGGAGCAAATTCATGGATTAATCCTGAAATAAAAAATTGGCCAGATCCAAATGATGTTGATGCTGTTGTAGCAGATGCTGTTGGGAACTATGAAGCGGGGGCTGCAATCCTTCATGTTCATCTCCCTCGTGGTAGCGAAGTAGAGACGGTGCAAAAGATCCGCGATCAATGTGATGCTATTATTCAAGCTGGAATGTCAAGTCAATCGATTCCCACAAGAAAAGGTGATTTTAAATCAAAACCTGACATGCTAAGTATAATTTTAAACCATCACGCCGAAGAATTCACGGATGTCACGGTTGATGTATTACACCCGCTTTCTGAGCTGGAGGAATATTGCGTTAAGTGTAAAGAGGAAAAGATACAACCTGAATGGGAAGTATGGCATATGGGATCCATTTGGAATCTTAATTACTTATTTGATAAAGGTTTTATTGAAATGCCACAAGTGCTTACTCTATTTTTCAACTGGCCTGGGGGTACTTGGAGCCCTCCTACCGCTGATGAGCTTTTACACCGAATCAAATACATCCCTGAAGGTTGTTTTTATACGGTTAGCACGATGGGTGAAGCTCAAACTAAAATAGCCACTCTCGCGATCTCTCAAGGTGGAAACGTCAGAGTTGGCACGGAAGATTATCCATTCATCAAACCAGGGGTACCTGCTAAAAACACCGCGGAATTAGTATCTCGAATGGGGCGAATATCTCGCGAGATGGGCCGAGAAATTGCCGATCCAACCGAAGCTCGAAAAATCTTGCATTTAAAATGATAAGGATCGTGAATTCAATTGGGTAATGCAAAAAACCAGAAATATGCATTGGTTACAGGATCTCGAAGGGGTATAGGTCGCGCAATCGGACTCTCATTATTGAAGGAGGATTTTTTTGTAATATTTAATGGGATTTCTCCAAACCTACCAAGTGATCTAACCCTAGAGATTGAGAAAATATCAAAAAAATACGAGTATATTCAATGTGATATTGGAAATGCTGCTGATCGAGAATCTTTATTGAACATTGTTTCTAAAAAGTATCCCAGATTGGATTTACTGGTAAATAATGCGGGTATTGCACCAAAAATACGAGCTGATCTTCTCGATACCGATCCGGAAGATTATCAGCGTGTCATGGATGTCAACTTAAATGGAGCTTTTTTTCTCACGATTGGAATCGTGAAGTTAATTATGTTAGAATATTTACGAACCCATCCCGCACGTGATTCTCTCGATTATCATCCAATTGTTGTCAATATTTCTTCCATCTCTGCTTACGCAGTTTCAACCAATAGGCCAGCATATTGCATTTCTAAAGCAGGAATGTCTATGATGACCCAATTACTGGCAGATAGATTAGCAGAGGATCAAATTCTCGTTTATGAAATCCGCCCTGGAATCATGAAAACTGACATGACAAAACAAGCCACTGACAAATACAATAAACTAATTACAGAGGGAATAACTCCGATTAAGAGGTGGGGCCTACCTGAAGATTGTGCAAAAGTAGTAGTATTACTCAATAGTGGAAAACTTAGTTTTTCCACTGGAGAGGTCATTAATGTTGG
>JAEORV010000551.1 GCA_016840695.1 Promethearchaeota archaeon | reverse complement strand
TAGTAAGTATTTTCATAGTTATTCAAAATCTCAAATAGAATCACTAAAGGGTTTACTTAAATACCTTAGCGAAAAATATGAAATAGATCTTAAAAGGGGTCTTCAGAAAGAAATCCTGAAGTTTGGTGATTTTGGTGGATTTGAACTGTCAGAAAATGCTTTATTAGGGGGTCAAGGTCTTTGGTCTCATAGCAATGTAAGAATTGATAGATTGAGCTGTCCACCACATCCAGCTCTATTAGAGACTATTCAATCCCTCTAGGTACATCCTTAATTTTTTGTCACTTGGAGTAAAATTTGTTTTTCCATTCACAAAAATTTCCCAGGACTCTTTTGCGTATTTTCCAACACCAGGTAATTCTTGGACGTCTTTAAATCCGTCGATCCATTTTTGACTCATAGAGATTATCCTCCTAGATTTTACGTTTCCAAAGCCAGTTCCTTTAATTACTGGATAGATCTGGTCTGGGTTCAATCCAGAGCATTTCTCTGGGGATTGTATTAGATCAAAAAGAGGATCTAAAATTTTTCTTACCTGCTGGTTAGTGGTTTGGTTTAGCAGTATACATATTACGGTCATCTTCCAAGGACTATCTAAGTAATCTTCCTGTATAAGCCTTTCCATTATAGATTTCTCCTTAATCTTTTTAGGTGATCATTTATTCTCTTATCAAACTGAGAGGCTGTTTCTGGATATTCTTGTCCCATGATAGATGAAAGTTTACTTATAACAGACTTTCTATCCAGAATTATCTCATAGTCTGGATTTTCTTCCTTCTTAATGATTTCTTGTGCAATCTCAATTGCGAATCTTTCGAATATTTCTTTTTCCCTTGACATAATAAAAAAGCTCAATCTTTAGTGATCGAGCTTTAATATTTATAAAAGTAAGAAAAATTTCGGAACTTATGAGATTTTAATCTTCTTAGGCATTGACTCTTTCTTCTTACCCACTGAAACCTTAAGTACACCGTCTTCTATCTTCGCTTTAATCAATTCTGGATCAGCTTCATTGGGAAGTTTGAATTTCTTCGTGAAGTCATCTGTCCAATATGATTCATTATCTTCACCGCTTATGACCAAAAAGTTTCCTTCGACATCAACCGAGATTTCTTTTTTAGAAAAACCAGGGACCGGTATTTCTAAAGCATACTCTCCATCCCTCTCGTCCACAAAGTAGTTTCTACTTTGAATAACAGGATTTGTGTTGTGGAAAATCCTTTCCATCATTTCTAGAGGACTGTAAAAAGTTGTTCTGTTCATAATCTGTTTTTTTATTACTAATATTTCAAATCCTGTTCCACTAATAAAAAGCAAAGAAAAAGGTGCCTTTTTGGCACCTTTTTGCAAACAGTTATGACTTTTTGTCTTATTTCTGCAAAGATTTCATCATTTTCTTGAAATCCTCAAAGCTTTTAACAACCTTGTCTTTCTTTTTCTTCTTTTTAGAAGAACCTCTAGAACCTCCTTTAGCAGCAGGTGTTCCTACCGTAAGCGAAGGGAACTTATCTCCGGATCCAACTGCTCCACTATAAAAATCTGCATTAGTACCACCAGATGAAGGTGCTTCAACATTTCCCATTCCTTGGGTAGTTCCTAATGTAGCGAATGCTCCGCCACCATCTCCGGCTGGTGCAGGTGCTCCTCCATCCATTTCTTGGAGTTCATACCCTTCACATCCGCAATTTTTCATTTCTTCGTCCATTTGCCATTTTTCAACGCAATAGTCGTTTTCATCCAACCATTCCTTGATTTTAAGTTCCATAGCATCCGGAGTTTCCTGGTCTTCCATTACCGGAACATCCTCGCAGCACAAACAAACTAGCGTTCGTCCGTTAGTTGAATTTCCAGTTGGATAGTACATTGAATCCATTTTAATCTAGTATTTTTTGAACATTCTTTGCAAATATTCTAAGAGAGTTTTCCTGCTCGTCCTTGACAGTGTATCCAACAATATCCTTATAAGCATCATATATTGGCGAAGTTACAAGAAATTTGTTACCCTGTGTGTCAAGTATAAACTTGCCAGAAAGGTCATCGTATTGCTTTGTAGTTTGAGTGTTTGTCTCACTCCTTGACCCTTTATTGCATCCACATCCCATTTTAGTATTCTTTAAGTTGTTTCTATATTTATCTATAGTCTTTCCTTAATTCCTTTCTCCGTAGATAATTAAAGAGGTATCTTAATGCCTTTTTATATTCCTTACCGTTTCTGAAAGGTGATGGATAAGTCCTAATAGTATTTCCTTGTCCCTCTGGGGTTTCATTTGATTTGATTGGGTTATAGCGACGAATTACACCTGTTGGGTGTATAGTGTAAAATACCTCACCATATCCCTTTACCTCAGGCTGATTCTTTCTTTTGAATTTGAGTGTATTGTTTAGTTCCTGTTGATCCGAGGTTTCATCGGAAAAACCGAGGTCTAAAATATCCATATAAGCATCAGACTTTCTTATCTTATCCAGATCTATGTTTCTCCTTTCATCCTCAAGATATTCAGATTTAGGATCATACTTATCAAACTCAAAAAGATTTA
>JAEORV010000550.1 GCA_016840695.1 Promethearchaeota archaeon | reverse complement strand
TTAACAGAATTTGCAATGAAGCATAAAGGGAAGATGATATACTGGTTTGACAAAACTGACATTATAAAAGGGAAAGAGATGTTCGGAGATTACGTCTGTATAAAGGGGAACGTACCAGCTTCTTTGTTAATTGCGGGAACTCCAAGTCAAGTGGAAGAATATGTGAAAAAATCTATAGAGGGATGCAAGGAAGGAGGGGGTTATATTGTTGAAGGTGGAATTGCGGGCATCCCCGATGAATCGAGAGCCGAAAATGTAAAAGCAATGACGGATGCTGTATTTAAATACGGAGTTTATCGTAAATAAAGAGATGTTCATTCCATTTGATTATATTTTTTTTTATTTTATTTTTAAATTTCACAAAATTCTTTATTCATACACCATTGTTCTGAAGTATATTCTATTGATAATCAATGAATGATATCTTTAAAAAAACCATGAAAGCCTCAAACAGCAATATAATTGACACCTTTCTGAATCCTAAATCAGTAGCCGTCATTGGTGCGTCAAAAAATTTAGGAAAAGGCGGGAATTGGATAGTAAACAATCTCGTGACTAATAGATATAATGGAAAAGTCTATCCCATAAATCCCAATGCAACAGGTAAGCTATATGGCTTAGAATTCAAGAAATCCGTTTTAGATATTAAAGAAGACGTTGATCTTGCGATCTTTTACATTCCAAATCGAGGTATTCCAGAATTACTAAACGATTGCATCAAAAAAGGTATAAAAGGAGCAATAATAGAAGCGTCGGGATTTGAGGAAGTTGGGGAAAAGGGTCTCGAATTGAGAGATCAAATTTTAGAGATCACCAATAATTTTTCAAAAATTAGAGTTCTCGGGCCCAATTGCATGGGGATCTCGAGAATCGATGGAGATAGCATTAGTGAAAATAAAGGAGGCTTCTTTTCCGGTTTTGGCACCTTTCAAGAATATAAAAGGGGAAATATCGCGGTAATTAGCCAATCTGGAATGTTAAATGGGGGATATCTCATGCACATCATGTCGAAATATCCTGAGATGGGATTTAGGTATTCTGTCTCCGTTGGAAACAAGATGGATTTGAGTGAAGTTGAATTTTTAGAGTATTTTTTAGAAGACCCCACCGTGAATGTTATTGCGATATATCTCGAATCGTTTAAGTACCCTCGTAAATTCATTGATTTATGTAAAAAAGCAAAAAATATTCAAGATAAGACCATTATCATGGTAAAAGGCGGCCTAACAAAGCAAGGTCAGAAAGCTTCGCTAAGTCACACGGGAACGCTTTCAGAAGATACGAAATTAATAAAAGCTATAATGAATCAAGCGGGCATAATTCAAGCGCGAGACTTCGATGAATTGTTCCAATTTGCGAGGACATTTTCGATGTTGTACAGCGCTGGAAAAACTTTACCAAAGCATGGAAATATATCGTTAGTTGCGGGCTCTGGAGGTGCGGGAACGATTTTATCTGATATCACTATGCACTACGGTCTAAAGTATCCGCTTTTAGGAGATAAAGCTTATAAATCGCTCGAGAATATTTTTCCCGAATGGATGCCCCCTAATCGTTTTGCATTTGTAGACATTTGGCCAGCAATGGAAAAAGGAATGAGAACTAACATGTCTCGATGGGAAGTGATACAAATCGCAATTGATGCAGTGTTATCCGAGCCAGAGGTAGAAGGATTATTCAACATGTTATTCTGTCGTAAAGGTATTACAGATACCATGGATTTCGATAAATACGCAGAAAGTTTAAATAAAAGTTCAAAACCAGTCTTCCTTTGGTTAGTTGGTCAAAACAAGGAAGTTCGTCGCATTACTCGAATTCTCAATAAAAATAACATCCCAAATTTTCCTAATCTTGAAAATATGGTGAAAAATTTCTGGATATTGGTCCAAGAATCAAAGAATAAAAGAATTTAAATTTTATCTAATTTTGCTTCTAATTCTGCTTGCCGTTTCACTAGCAAGTATCCGCTAATCACGATTATAATTATACCAAGTGTGAAAAGAACGGCAGAGTTCGGGCTAGGAGGGAGGGCAAATACGAACATGTAAGCAAAAATCGGCACGATTTGCTGAGGAGCTAGATTAAGAGGAATTGCCTTGCTCGCATCCACGTATTTAAAAGCAACTTGAAGTCTTGCGATGCCATAAAAATTGGTCGTCATTAAAATTATCAGCGCAACAATTAATAATACGATGATAGTAGCATCACCAGAGGATAATTCATCGAAGGAGGTAAGCATAATGCTAATCCAAAAATTTGATAAAACGAAAGCAAATCCAATTGAAATAGATAAAATGATGCCCTTATAACTTTCTTTTTCGATTACATGAGCACCGTAAGCCGTCATTAGTATTAAAATGAAGATTAACACGGTAAAAACCGTCATTCTCACTATAAAATCTGGATTCGTTATATCGCCTTCTCCTGGTTCCAGATTACTAAATGCTAAGAATATCATTCCTAAAATCATTAGAATAATTCCAATATATTCGATCTTGCCTAGCTTCTCTCCTACGATTTTTACTGATCCAATAGCA
>JAEORV010000549.1 GCA_016840695.1 Promethearchaeota archaeon | reverse complement strand
ACTTTCTAGTAGTGGTGTTAAATAGTTTATCCAAATTACAATTAATCTAGTGGTTCCTTTTTGATAGAGGTATCTATTGACGATAATATTAAAATGTAAACAATTTTGAGCTTAGAAATAAAGCATTTATTTGGACTTAAGTATATTTTTGTCGCTATACTATCAATATTATAATTATTTCAAATCTTTCCGATTTTCTAAATATTCTTTATACATGCATACTTTATCTAAAGCTTTTGCTGCTGCCTCTATCGATTCAAAAACGGGTACGCCTCTCTTGTACAGCGCTTGCTTGAATTTTAATTTAGACGTGTAATCTTCTACATCGTCAAAAATTTTTTGAGATATGCAAATTAATGGTTTTTTCATTTGCTTATAGGCTTTTTTCACAGCGTTTAGAAATTCCTCGCTAAAAGCAAATACCTTTATGAAAATAACAGCATCAATGTTCGGATCAGAATCGAGAGAAACAAGCGTCCTATAAAAGATTTCCGGAACGCCTCCAGATCCACCTAAATCGAGAGGATTTCGCAAGATCGTGTTTACTTCGGGTATAACTTCTTGTAAATTCTCAACCGTCTCTTGAGCGATCTTCGGAACTTTTAAATTGTAACGTTCGAACACGTCGGTCGTCTCTATTGAAGCTCCTCCTCCTGCTGTAATAATGCCCATATTTCTATTCAATGGAAATTCTCCGAGATGCTTGAAAGCCATCGCCAAGTTAATTAACTCGTCGGAGTGATTTACCATGGAGGCTCCTGTTTGCTTAGCAATTGCTTCCCAGATTTTTGTAGAGCCTGCCATACCCCCAGTGTGAGAAAGAATGGCTTCCTTCGTAGACTCTCCGAAACCTACTTTCCATATGATGACAGGTTTCCCAGCAGAAGTAAGTTCTTTTACTGTTTTAAAAAACTCCCGACCGATTTCTTGGCTTTTGATATTTTCTAGGTACATTCCAACAACATGAGTTTCATCGTCGGTAACGAAATATTTTAAGAAATCCACGAAATTCAAGTCTATTTGATTGCCTATGGATATTACCTTGCTCGTATTCGTACCAAATATGGAATGAGCTCTTGCGGTTAAGTAAATTGCCAGACCACCAGATTGAAGAATCATCCCTAAATTACCTGATTCGTCGAAAGCTACTGGAGAAAAAGCAATTTTATTTTTTGGAACGAATACTCCTATGCAGTTTGGACCTATGATTCTGATGTTATATTCCCGGGCAATTCTTATAATCTCTTTTTCTAAATGGGCATTTCCAATTTCTGAAAACCCCGACGAGAAAATTGTCACGAAAGGCACTTTTTTTTTGCCGATTTCTTCTAAGAGGGTAGGACAGAGTCGAGCTGGAACCGCAAGTATCGTATAATCGATGGGTTGATCGTCAGGAATTTCTAAAATTGAACCGTGTACATCAACACCATATAATTGTTGCCCCTTCATGCGGGGATTAAAAATAAACAGTTTTTTATCAAAACCTATTTTCTGAAACGCCCTCAAGAAGTAATCTCCTCCAGAAGGGCCCGACTTCGTATCGCGGACTCCAACAATTGCTATGGCTCTTGGATTGAATAGTCTTTCAAAATCTATCATGTTATAACCGTTAATCTATGTCTTATTAAACGGTATTTCGTTGTAATATATGAAATAAAATTAATACTAAATTATTAAGATAATCTTATTGAACGACACAGGGAAAAAGCTATTTTAGAGCATCAGGGTTGTATTTTTCGAAGAGTGTTTCTGTCATTAGATCGAAAGCTTGTTGAACATTTTGCCCCGTTTTAGAAGATAGTTCGACGAAACCACTCATGTTATATTTTTTCGCTGCAAGTATTCCGTCATCTCGAGGTACAGCTCGAAATTCTTCTAGGTCTACTTTGGATCCTACAAGAGTGATAGGAATATTTCCCGCTTGTTCTCTAATTATTTGAGTCCAGGAAGGCAGATGGTCGAGCGTTATACTATTAGTAACATCGTATAAGAAGAACGCACCATTAGCACCCTTACAATATTGAGAGAGGAGAAACCTGAATCGCTCCTCTCCTCCAAAATCCCAGATTTGAAGTTTTACCTTTTTACCTCTAAAATCAATAATTTTAGAATAAAAATCTACTCCGATCGTGAGCTTTAGATCTTCCATGAATGACCCAGAGATGTATCTAATTGTCAACGATGTTTTCCCGACGCTAGCATCGCCTAGCATCATTATCTTAAATGTGTAATCATATGACATCTAAATCCTCAACTCTGGTAAGAAAAGGGCAAAATTCTCCTTAGTATTTTTTTATTTTCAAGTCAATATATTTAATAATAGTGCGTTGTCTAAATATATTTTATTTATTAATAGACTAAATACTATTTAATCTTTTTTAATAGGTATGGGTAGTGGGTAATTCAAAGACCTTGAAAAATCAAAAAATCAAATATCTCGTCAATCTTATTTTTTCGGATTGAATTACCATATAAAAAGATGATTGAGAGTAATCGTGTAAAGATAGACAAGAAGGACTCTCCAAGACATGCTCAAGAAAAAG
>JAEORV010000548.1 GCA_016840695.1 Promethearchaeota archaeon | reverse complement strand
CCGAAGATTGAAAATATAAATTGAACAAGATAGATGATTGTTAATGAAAACAAATAGATTAGTACCAATATGGTGTTATACAAGTATCCATCTCTAAAATAATGCATTATATCAAATCTCGGAGTACTGTCAATATGACCAGAAAAGATTACTCTTTTCTTAACTTCTCCTTTTGGTTTAAAAGTTCCAACGACGTTTTGGGAAGTGCCTTTCTTGAATAAAGGCCAATATTTCATAATAAACTCGTCATACAGGAAGAGATGCCTATAAATCATATAGAGAACGAATAAATCTATTCCTAAAACAATCGAGGATATAACGAGAGAATTTAAAGGTAACAGGAGGTATATTAAAAATCCAGTTATTACAAGCGCAACAGCGATTTTCACCCACCCGTGTAAAGCACGGGGATAGATTTCGAATTCCTCAATCTTAACACTATCACACTTTCCTTTTAATTCTTTAGCCATCATTTCTGATGCTTTTCGTTCGTTTTCAGAACAAGGAGGTCTAGGTCCGATTTCTTCTAAGATATTTTTGATAATATTATACATGTAGTCAGAGTTCTCGTCAGAATCAATTTCATAGTTTCCCGGCATATATATATTTCTGCTGGAAAACTTATAAAAGTTCCTCTTCAGCAAATATATATAAAAAGAGATTTGACAAAAATGTCTTAAAATATTACTATTTCTAACCGAACTTTACTTTCATTTCTTCCATTTCTTGTATGAAATTAACCTTTATATCTTCTTCTAGTGGTTCTCTAATCGCTTTTAGCTTGCTAACCCAAGGTCTTATTGCTCTGGCGGATAATGCGCCCTTTTCCAACATGATGATGTCTGCAATTTCCTGTAAATCTGTGGTCAGTTCATTACCTTTCGCAGTTTGGGCGCTCTCAATTACTTTGTTAAATAATTGTGAGAGTTTCGATCCTTCTTTTTCCAGATCTACTCCAACTTTATTAAAATCTACGGCGCCCACGTCTTCCATAGCAAACCCGGGAGTATACCCATCAAGATCTAAATCATCTCCAGTTTCACCTTTAACATAGTGTTTTTTCATGTTGGTAATGGCAGTTAAGAATTGCCCTTTAAATTCTTGTTCTAATGGCCCTCTAAACGATCTTAACTTGCTTATCCATGGTCGAGTATCTTTTGATGCCATGTATCCATGAGTCTCAACAAGAATGTCAGCAATATCTTGCAATTCTTGACTAATTTGAGTCCCTTTGAGATCGTCAATGTTTTTAATGATATTTTCAAACATATTATTTAATTTTTCTTCTTCTGAAACATCAGTTTCTTGCGTAGCATTGTCAGATACAGCAGAATAAGTTCCGCTCTCTTGAGTTAAATCAGGATTGACATATTCTGAAGCTTGATCATCGACTTTACTTGAATTTATTGATAAGTCATCTGAAAATTGGGTTTGAGTCATTCCAGGACTGACATAATCACTCCAATCCTCTTCCAATTCTTTAACATCTGTTTTATCTCCTGCCACAAGCATTTCAGGTTGTTCTTGAATCGAGATTTCTTTTTTCTCCTTTTGTAAAATTTCATTCTTCCATTTGGTAAAGTCTTCCTTGAGCTTGACTTTAAACGGTTCTTCTAATTTTTCATCTACGGAGCGTAATTCATTTTTCCACGTAGTGATTATTGAATGTCCTTGATATTTTAAAATAAGGTTAATCATGTTTTGAATTTCATTACTTAAGTCAGAACCCTTGAATAAGTCAATTCTTTCGAAGAAAACATCAAATAATGATTCCATTTTTTCCCTTTCAACTTTCTCAACTGATTCTTCTTCAAAAGGTCTTTCTCCCGTCACAACTTCTTCAGTTTCAGAAATCTTTAACATTGATATATCTCCTTCTGAAATTTTTTCTTTCATTTCGGGTACTTCAACGAGCGAAATTGAGAAATCTTTATTCCATAATTTTATCCTGTCAATAATGCTTTTCTTCAGATTTTCTTCAAGTAAAGTGTTAATGGTTTTTGTTTTACTTATGAGCAGTTTTATGTCTAATATATCCAACGATATTCCTTTCATTCTCAATGTTAGGTTTAGCGTGTCTTGCATCAATTCACTAACTTCACTCCCGGTTAGTTCATTGATATTTTGGATAATGTAATTAAAGTTATCGCTTATTTGAACCAATTTTGGCAATTGGGCTTCTTCATACTTTTTAACTATCATTGGAGTAATTATTTCAATTAATTCCTTAGAAAAAATTCCATATCCGTTTACGTTTTTTTCTGGTTGTTCCAGGTTTATTGCGTAATTTCCAATAACAATTCCATTTTTACCTTTAAGTGCGATAGATTTATTTCTCTTTAACTTGCGATATGATATATTTGGATATGTTTTAATCTCTTTCACGATTTCGCTTTTATGCGAGTCTGACGATGCAAGTTTAATAGGATTATTTTTTGTTGAGTTTTTTAAAAGCTCTAGAGGAAGAAAATCGGCAATTTTGGGAATGATTACTATAATTTCATCGTTCGCTTTCTCTATAATTTCAGATATTTCTTTCTTGATTTGTACAT
>JAEORV010000547.1 GCA_016840695.1 Promethearchaeota archaeon | reverse complement strand
TTCATCATAATTGATAATTTACGATATGATAGGGCATTTGATCCGGATCCCTGGAACACTTTATTGATCACCATAATACTCGTTGAACTCGGAGCAATAGGATTATTTGGATTGTTCAAGCTTACATCTTATCTGAACCTCGTGCTATTAAAGAAGATAAAAGAATCCTTAGAACTTGGAGAAAAATTAGACATAACAAAATTAAGGAAATTTCCAGCAATTAATTGCGAGGATTTGTGTATATATGCAGGTGGTAAGCTTATCGTCGATTCAATGACACTAAAATTAGAACACGGAGAGATATTAGGTGTATTAGGAGAAAGTGGAGCTGGAAAGTCAACATTCGTTAAAAGTCTATTAGGCATGAGAAAGTTTACAGGAATAAGTCAAATATATGGTATGGATGTTAAGAAAAAATCAAAAAAAATGAGGCCTATTTATGGATATGTACCTCAAGACCTTAGCAAAATCTACCTGAATTTCACGACACTCCAAAATATAATGTATTTCGGAAAGCAATATGGTTTAACGGAAAAAGAAATTAGAAGAAAAGCCAAGCGAATTTTAAGAAGCTTGGAAATCGAGGATAAAACTAATGAATTCGTGAGAAACCTTTCGGGAGGGCAAAAACGACGCGTTAGCATTGCCATTGGCTTAATACACGACCCTGTAATTGTATGGATGGATGAACCCACTTCAGGATTAGATCCAGTAGTTCGTGAGAATTTATGGCATGCTCTAACAAAAATTAACGATCAATTTAATACTACATTGATTGTAATCACGCATTATCCAGAAGAATCACGTTTTTGTAATAAAGTTGCCATATTTGGGAGAAATCGTGGTTTAGTTGATTACGGTCGTCCTAAAGACTTATTAGGGCAGCTCCCAGGTAAAGGACGAACCATTAGTTTGATATTTAAAGAAGTACAAGAAAATCCTGTCAAAAGACTTGAAGCTATAGATGGGATAGATAAAGCTTTAGAAAATAAAGCGGGTATTGAATTTGGTGTTCTTTCAAACATAAACATATATTCCCTCCAAAGAAAAATCGAAATCGAGTTTGGATTAAAATCCATCCAATCATTTAAACAATCAGAGAGTCAAATGGAGGAATATTTCAGATTTAAAGCAATGGAGGTTCCGAAAATTGACGAAGAGTGAGAGAGATCTTGAGTTAGAACAATTAAGATTGAAAATAATGGATGCCATTCGATTTTCTACCCGATATTGGATGATTTATAAGGAAAACACTTTCGGTATAGCTACAATTCTAAATTTAATTTATAAGAAATCGTTCGTAGAAGTATTATTTTTTACAAACTACGATGTTATGGAATTTGGTGTGCCTGTACTTGATATATTTACTCCAATCGAAACAGAGGTTGATCTCAACGAAGTCCTTTTAGAACCTGATTTCGACACGGATGGTCTTGTCAGTCCTCGAAAAATTATTTGGAAATTAAACAAGTTAATCAAAAGAGAATTTCAGCTTCACATTTCGGTCTTAGACGAAGAAGTGAAAATGATACAACAACATTATGAAAATTACATGGTTAATGATATCCCTTATTTTAGGGAAATAAGGATATACTTTCCGGATTTTGTCATCGATTTAAGAATTAATTTTGAGAATTATCCCCTCATGCCTAATTTCTCATTTTCAGATTCCTTATCAAAAATCCTCACAGTAAAGGAATTTCTTACAATAGATATCTTTCAAAACTGGAACGAAGAGGAACCTCAACATATAACTCAGATAATAGATAAACTTATTGAATTAATAATTGATAGACTTAAAATAGACAAACTGCTAAATGATTCGCAACACCTCTCGCTAAAACAAGTATCATTTAAAAACAATATTAAAAATCTATCTTTTCAAATCCATAGAGGTCAATCTATTGGTATATTTTTTGAAGAAAGCGAGTTTTTTAGCGTTCAAGATAGAGATTCTGTGATAAGAGATGTTTTCCAAGCAATCCAAGGGGAAAATTCGTCGTTTTCTGGAAAGATTAAACTCTTTGGCCGCAATATTCAGTTATCTGTTAGGAAAGATTTAGATAAAATCGTATTAATCTCACCTGATCTTGAAAAGAGCATTGAAAACGCAACTATAAAAAAAGCTATTAGACGAGATTTCTCTACTCGAGTTGAATGGACGGATAGAAAAGGGTATATAGATCGTCTATTGAAAAGGGAGGGCTTATTATCAATGAAAGACGATTTTATTTCTGGAGCTCCTAAAATTGACTCGAAAATTGGTATTATCGATGCCGCATTAGAAGTTACTGGATTATTAAATAGGAAAGGTGAAAAAATTAAGGATCTATCAACTATAGATCGCATGTTATTCTCGATATCAAGAGCTCTTTTAATAAATCCGAATATTTTCTTATTTTCAATACCTCTGGAACAATATGGAAGAATGGAGGTTGAAAAATTCAATAGCTATATGCAAAGAATAAAAAAGATTTTTCATGTATCCTTAATCATACACGGTCCCAAAGAATTCATTTCAAATTGTGATCAAATCATTTTAATTGCTCAAAATAAGAT
>JAEORV010000546.1 GCA_016840695.1 Promethearchaeota archaeon | reverse complement strand
CTTCTATTAGATCAAATTATTCTCTTCTAAAGAAGTTTTTTACTCTATTTTTTATTACCTACAACACCTAAATAAATTACAGTTTCTTGCTTTCCATCAATTCCTAACAATTTATTGAGCTCGTCATCATAAAGGGCTCCAATCGTACAAGCTCCTAACCCTAAAGCTTCAGAGATTAAATAAAAATTTTGCCCAATATGACCGCAATCTAAATATATATACCTGTAGCATCGCTGGAGGTACTTCCATTTTGATCGCTCAATTATTGCCGTCCAGATAAAATTAATGGCGGATTCATGAACCATTTGTTGACCAAGACAGCCCTCAAGCACCTCACTACGGAAATCGCCTTCTTTTAAACATTCAAGTTGGTGATTGGAAATATCATAGTGATAAATACCACGCGTTATTCCTTTCACGTTATTTATAACAGGATATATCTCTATTGGATATAAACCCCCCGCAGATGGCGTGGTTCGAAACGCGTGAGTGGAAAAGACTCTAGTTAATCCTGACATACCAAAAAGCAAGCAGTTCAATACGTTTTGCTCAACTGGCTCCTTGCTAAACGATCTCGTAGAATGACGTAGCAAAATGACATCCCAAAAATCAATTCTTTCTGGGAATTCTGGTTTAGGAAGAGGTATTTTCGCAATTGCATTCTCGTATCTTTTATAAGGTTTAGGCTTTGCCGCCCAATCTAAATAGTGTCGAGGTAAGTTTCCTACGATATATTTTGATTGTTGCTGGAAATTATCCCCATAATTATTTTTATTATCTGAATCTTCGTTCATGTGGTAAATAATCACAGTTGACCTTAAAAAATTTAACCTAATATTTCAAAAAATCGATAGATAAGTGAATGAATAAAATAATAAATTAACTTTATAAGATGATACAAATAAAAAAATAAAAAAAGAGAAATTAATGGTGAATCGGGCGCCCTTTCTTGTGGATTGCCTTACCGACGACAGCTTCCGCACCTTCGAGAACCATTTCCGATATTGTTGGATGGGAATGAATAGTTTCTCCGATGTCGTGAACCGTTAGTCCATGTTGCATGGCTAGAGCAATTTCCGAGATTAACTCAGGGGCTTCGGCACCAATACAAGATGCTCCCAGGATTTTATGTGATTGTTTATCAGCTAAAACCATGATAAAACCTTCTTCTTCACCCATGCATTTTGCCTTTCCGAGAGATTGGTAAGGAAACTGACCCATTAAGACGTCAATACCTTTATCTTTGGCAACTTTTCTTCTTAAACCTACGGAACCGATATTAGGGGAAGTAAAGATCGTTGCTGGAACAACATCGTAGTTTGTTGTCATCTCCTTTACGGGGAATCCTCCAATACTGGCTAATGCGTTAGAAACTGCTATATCTCCCATATAGCTGGCAATATGTGCCAACATTGGCGCTCCAGATGCCGCAACATCGCCAATTGCGTAAATTCCCTTAGCACCGGTCTCGCAAGTCTTTGTGTCAATGACTATTGCCCCTCTATTAATCTCAATTCCCAAGTCTTCTAGGCCCAAATTTCCAGAGATTTTTGCCCTCCCGATCGAAACAAGGCACAAATCTGCCTCGTAGGTGAATTTTTCAGTTTCAGGGTCGTTTTGCTTGTCTCTGGGAACATCCGCGGAGCATGTAATTGCTTTTACTCCCATTCCTGTATTTTCTACTGATAATACTCCTTGAAAAGTATGGATTTGAACTCCTTTTGCTTCTAATTTCTTCTGTAATGCCTTGATAATCATTGGTTCTTCTGTAGCTATTGGAGTAGGCAGGAATTCAAGCATCTCTACTTTGCTTCCAAAGGTGGCAAAAATGTTTGCAAACTCGCATCCAATTACTCCTGCTCCAACAATTAATATTTTAGATGGCACCGTTTTAAAATTTGGATCTAAAATATCGTCGCTCGTCAAGATTCTCTCGTGATCAATGTTAAAAGCAGGAATTAAAGCTGGTGCAGATCCTGTTGCGATAATAACTCTTTTAGCGTTTATTATTTTATTATCTTGCCCTTGAATTGAGATTTCAAAACCATTATCAATATTTCCACCAATGATTTTTCCCGTTCCAAAGAAAACGTCGTTATTCCAAGCTTTTTCAAGCCCTCCAATTCCTTCGACTAATTCGGATACAATTTTATTTTTCCTCTCAACAGCTTTAGCAAAGTTTGAGGTAAAGGAGGAAACTTCTACTCCGAATTCTCCAGCTTCTTTGATTTGATCAATTAAATGTGCTGATGCGTATAAAGCTTTTGTAGGAATACAACCCCAATTTAGGCATGTTCCTCCAAGTTTGTCCTTTTCGATTAATGCAACTTTTGCACCGTATTGAGCGGCTCGAATGGCAGCGTGATACCCCCCCGGACCTGCTCCAATGACGGCTAAATCGTACGTTTCGCTCATGTGTTCATCAATGACGCTTGTTTTTGTGTGATTTTAATTTAATATTATTTGAGTAAGTAAATAAAGCAAAAAATATTAATTTTATTTAAATTAAATTCCACTAGTAAAAGATCAAATCAATTAAATACAGAGAGTTAATTAGTT
>JAEORV010000545.1 GCA_016840695.1 Promethearchaeota archaeon | reverse complement strand
AAAAAAAGTAGGCAGTTTTACAACGGACTAATTATTGAATATTCTAAAAATCATTTGATTCTTGATGATAAAGTAGTTGGCGAAACTTATATTGAAATTTCTGAAATTTTCAATCTTGAACCCTACAAGGCGAGGGGGGAATTTTAAATGAATCCAGAGGTGAATGATTTAATCTCTGAAAATCTTATTATTTTCAAAAAAATCGAAAGTTATATTTCCTACTTCCAAGACGCACCGGAAAGGGAAGATGTTAAAAAATCTCTTGAAGTGGAATTAAATTCTAATTCTCAAAGGATAACGCGATTGCAGACAAATAATGCCGAAACAGCTTTGCTCGGAGCTCAAAGCGAAAGAGAAAATTTGCTCAAGGAGATTGAAAAAGTAAATAATCTTTCTGAAGAAAATTTCAATATTTTAATTCAAACAGCTCAAGAGAGAATAAAAAGTGGGAACGAGATAAAAGTAAATCAAAGTTTAAAGGAAGAAGAAAAATCTAAAGTTAAACTTCAATTCTTAGAGCTTATTTCAGGGAAGGATAAAAAATGGGGAGAAGCGACCGAGCTTTTGGTTGATTATGTTAAAGAGCATTTAATCCTTTATACTACAAAAGAAGACAGACAAAGCGAAGTTTGGGTTTACAATGAGGGCATTTATGTTCCGCAGGGTAAAAGTGAAATCAAAAAAGTCCTAAGAGAAGTTTTAGAAGAGTATTATAGTAGTTTTGTTTTGACAAAGGTTATAGATAAAATCGAACCAGACACCTTTATTGATTCTAAGGAATTTTTCAATAAAAATTATGTAAATGAAATTTCTATGCAAAATGGAATTCTTGATATTTTCACTTTAGAAATAAAGCCATTCAATCCTAAAAAGGTTTTTTTCAATAAACTTCCAGTAAATTTTGATTCAAATGCAAAGTGTCCTAAAATAGAAAAGTTTCTTAAAGAAGTTCTTCTCGAAGAAGAAGACATTAAAGTTTTTTACGAAATTGCAGGTTTTTCTCTTCTAAAAGAATATCGCTACGAAAAAGCATTTATGTTTGTTGGAAACGGACGAAACGGCAAGGACAAATCTCTTGAATTGATTAAACGACTTGTTGGAGTTGAAAATTGTTCTTCGCTTCCACTAACTTCTCTCACTCCCGAAAGTTTTGGCGTTTCAGAACTTTATTGTAAGATGGTAAATATCGCAGGAGATATTGGCAACCAAGATTTGAAGGACACAAGTGCATTTAAGGCATTGACAGGCAGAAGTCTTATATCTGGAAAAAGAAAATTTCTAAATGATGTTGTATTCACAAATTATGCCAAATTCATTTTTGCTTGTAATGAACTTCCTATGGTTTATGATTTGTCTAAAGGTTTTTGGGATAGGTGGGCTCTTTTAGAATTTCCTTACACCTTCGTTCCAAAAAAAGAGTATGATATTTCAGAAGATAAAACAAAACTTAAAATTCGAGACGAGAATATCATTTCAAAGATAACCTCTCCTGAAGAGATGTCTGGATTTTTAAATCAAGCTCTTGCAGGACTTTCAAGGTTGATAAAGCAAAACTCTTTTTCTTCTACTAAGGGCTCGGAGGAAGTTAAAAATACTTGGATAAGAAGATCTAACTCATTTATCGCTTTTTGTTTTGATAATCTTGAAGAGGATTACGAAAACAGAATTACAAAAAAAGAATTAAGGAAAAAATATCACGCTTATTGTAAAAAACATAAAGTTCCTTCTAAAACAGATTATGTAATCAAAAAAACTCTTCAAGAAATGTTCGGAGTCGTTGAAGAAAGACCTAACACCGGCAAATGGATAGGGGAATGGGTTTGGACGGGCATTAATTTTAAGTTTGATTCTGAAAAAAAGAAATCCAAAATAAAAATCTGTGAATCCTGTTCAAAACCCTCAACAAAAACCGTTCGAGGAATTCCTGTTTGTGATGATTGTTTTAAACTTTTGGCGGAGGAAGACCAAAAATGAATAGTCAGGAACTAAACCAAGAACCTTATAGGAGCGGAGCCGACACGATTCTTGGTAATTCAGTTGTAGACAACAATGACGTAAGTCATCTCTTTTTAATTTTTCCGCAGTTCCTGACATTAAATTAAAATGAAAAAGACAAGTGAAAAGATAAGTTTAGATTTGGACTGGAATCTGAAACGTGAAGCAAAGAGCCTTAATCTGACGTTTGACGAGTTTGTAAGGTATATTTACGAATTTTGGAAAAAAGCTCATCAGAATGGCTTAAACAACGAAATTAAGGGGGTTAAGCGATGATTAAACATCCTCGAAATAAGAAAGTAACTTTGCGTTTAAGCAAAGAAGAAGAAGATATAATCCAGAAGAAAGCTGAACGACTTGGTCTGTCTATTGGAGTGTATCTTCGTTTTATTGGCATTAATGTTGATTTTGAGATAATTAACAAAAATGTCCGACAAACGACGGACAAGGCATATTAAAAGGAAAGTTTTAAAGCTGATATGCAAAAAAATTCCGAAGAAACAGAGCTTAAAATCAAAGAAAAAATATTGAAATTTAAGAAAAAGAAAAAGGAGGACAACAAAAAAGAT
>JAEORV010000544.1 GCA_016840695.1 Promethearchaeota archaeon | reverse complement strand
TTAAATAACCAAAAAAAGGTAGTGAGAAAAAATTACCTCTCCTTTTTATACGATAATTTAGATGAGTTCCTCAAGATAACATTAACTAACTTCTTTGGATTAAACGAGAGTTCGCTAAAATTCATTCAAGTTGAAAAAATTTCGGATTCAGATTTAATTATAGAACATGAATACGCATTATCTACAGAAGAAATATATATTTTTAAAGAGCTCGCTATTCAAGCTGGTGAAGAACAATATCCATTTGAATATTATATAGGGTATCTTTTTTTTGCGATTTCATGCCTTGGGTTGATCTCTAAATCGATCATCCAGGAGAATTTCTTTATTCTACTTGACGGAGCCGTATTGAAAATTAATAAAGAAGGCCCTAAATTATATTTGATGATTATTGTAAGAGATAGTAAAGATGAGTTTTATGAAAATTACTTAAAAATGAGCTTGATATATTTCCTCAAGCAATATCCCGAAATTCCTAGGGTTTTTAAGGATAGATTGATGCAAGGTAGAGAAAAGTTGTATCAATTAGCCTTGAAGAATTATTCACAACATGTCCCGGAAAGATTGACCGAACTGCTGTATTACCTTTATAAAAAATCTAAATTAACTCAGAACTTCACTCCTCTATTAGATTTTCTAAATTTCGTGTGTTCAAGAGTAGAAGATTCTATTTTTTCAAAAATTGATATTATAAGAAAAGAATTTTTAGCAAATATTGATTACACTGACGAAAAAAAGAATTCACTCATAAAATTTTTCGAATTTCTAGATTCTAAAAGCTCTCTCTACTCAACTTTTGCTTCAAATAACCTACCATCTCCTCGAGAGCAATTCAACTTATTCATGCTAGTAATGAAGTATTATTTTGGGAGCGGTCTTGAAACTTTAGAAGCAGGGGATTTGTTATTTCTTCCAAAAATCTTTAAAAAGAACCTTAATCAATATAATAAGAACTCTACTAAAGTTATCGATGCAAAAGCCATTAATAAAATAGGTGAATTCCTCAAGCGATTTTCAATTGTAAATAATATCGAAGAAAATTACATATTTTTTCATAAGATATTCCAAAAATCTGTTACAGATATAAATTTTTGGTTCTTAAGCACGTTTTTGATAAGCCTAAACACAAAATTTTCTGAATTAGTGAATGAAGAAAATAAAAGAATATCTGAAAATCCTGAAAATGCTCAATTTACTTTTAATATCATCGTAGATCACATTTGCCGGATGCTATTTGTGTTAATAGAAAAAATTTTCATTAGAAAAACTCCCGAGGAAGCCTCAAAAAATTTTATTGACCCTCGCGGGAGATATACTGGAAGAAATATTGCCTTAAGGGTTAGTGAATTATTCATCTTCCAGGACATGAATTTTTCTGACGATGTGTGGCCTCTGTTTCTCATTAGCTTAAATAAAGAAAGAGTTAAAAAAGAAGTTTCTTCATTTATCGACATCCCAAAAGAAAATTTTTATAGAAATAAGGATATTTTAAAATTCTTGCTTTCCTATAACTTTAGATCGTTCTCTGATTCATCTTTTTTGGAAGAATGGTTGATAGATGGTATTATTTTACCATTAAATGATTTCATCTTAAATATTACTAGTTCTGTTGAAAATCCATCAAATAAAATTGAAGTGTACGAGAAACTAAGCGAAATATTCCTTGACGGTGTTGAAGATAAAGAATTGATAAAGATGATTAAGTTCATTTGCCAGGAATTGGCATCTTTTTGGGAGCGCATTGAGGATTTCGACTAAACATCTTCTATTTAATACGAAAAATCTTCAAAAATTTTTCAAAATGCTTTTCTATATCTATTATTGGGAGTTTTAAATCATGGTCTTCGGGAATAGGGCTATTTAAAATCAGTCCAGAAATCATTTTAACGTCTTCTCCTAACTGATTTTCAATATCTGGAAATTTCTCTACACATAGTATAGTAGGGTACTTCAAGTTTTTGAAACCTTCGATGAAGACAAGATCAACTTTAAAAGGACCAAGTCCAAGCCACTTAGTCAATTCTTCCACATCAATTTTTCTTTTAATAAAAATTGTATTTTCGTCATAGATATTTTTTGTTATCGAATATACCGCTCCTGCTTCACAGTATTTATAAGAATCCTTTCCCTTTTTGTCTATTTGATGTTCGTGAATGTTTTTTATAACCGCAACCTCATAGTTTAAGTGCTTTTTTAGTAATTTTATGGCATTTGTAATAAAATGCGTTTTTCCGCTCCCTGAAGTTCCCATGAGTCTTATAATCTTAATATTTAATCACGCAATCCATGTTTAAAAATTAATTAATAGAAGGAAATATATTTATAAATATAAATATTAACATGACTTCTCTCTTGATGTAGCATGAAAGTTGATAAAAAAATCATAATTGGTTCGCTCCTCCTTATAATCGGATTGATTTCTTTGTTAATCTCTGCTTTAAATAAGAATCCTCTCGGAGAGGTATTCCTTCTCGTTTTAAATCCTTATGTGTTTACTTGTTTTAGTATCTTGTTTTTTTATGTAGGAATGAGCCCAGAACATAAAAATGACATATTCATAATCATT
>JAEORV010000543.1 GCA_016840695.1 Promethearchaeota archaeon | reverse complement strand
CTATTCCATTGATATATGCTTCTGGAATATGACAAGTTATTAATTTCATTTTTACCTATTAAACCCCATTTGTGTTTAAGATTGAACTAATTAATATTATGGTGAAGATTAAAATATATTATTCTGAGTAATATCACTGTATTACAACGAACGTTTCACGAACTTTGCGTAAATTTATTAGAATGAATCGCTATTTTTTAGATCATAACAATACGAAATCAAGATGATTTGAACATGCATTGTCCTAATTGCGGAGCGAAAATACAACATCACGACCAATATTACTGTGAGAAGTGCGGAAGTAAATTACCGGTTAGCAGTGAAACGAGCGTAAATACGTCTCCTGCTGTACCTGTAACCCAACCTCAATCAATCACTGAGGTTTCTGGCGGATTGTTTGATATTAATCGAAAATATTACGTGTTAAAGGAAAAATATTGGGACTGGGGAAGTGGAGATATATTCGACGAAAATGGGAATATTATTGGAAGGATGAGGCGAGAAATATTTAGCATTCGGAAGCGGATCGAACTCCTTGAAACTAATGGAACTATTGCCGCAACCATACATGAAAAAATAATCACCGCCCGCGGGGCTCAAGATTTAAAAGATCCTCAAGGAAACCTAATAGCAAGAATAAAGAAAAAGATATTAACCTTCTTGCATCCCAAGTTTTTCCTCGAAGATCCTCTAGGAAATAGGTGGTACGAAGCAGTAGGTAACTTTTTCGGATTCAGTTTTACTGTCTCCGATTGCACAACGGGGAAACCTGTTGCCGAAATTGAGAAAGCTGATCGTTGGAGGGACATGTTTTTAGGCGGATTATTTGATTTTCAAGATACATACGCTTTAAGAATATTAGATAACGAAACTGACAGGCGAATACTTGTAGGGTTTGTATTATCTATAGATAATGTGATGCACGATCAACACGGTATGGGCGTTCCAATGGGTCCTTATGGTCGGTATGGCCGAAGATATCCCGGACGATTTCCAAGAAGAGTTCCTGGTAGAAGACCGGGACGATTCCCATAACGCTTTTCCTTTTTTGTAAATCGCATCTTCTTTGATTAATTACCTTTTTTGTTTTACATCAGCGTCAAATTTACGCGTAAAATTGAATAAGGAAAAAATTTTTTTTTCGTTATTATAGTACGATTATTAGATAAAAAGCATTAAATTTTTAGACACGAATTTTCATGTTGGTCCTAGAGAAGTTAAAGAATATTAGAAGGTGGAGGTTAAAGAAGGTGAGCGATTATGTTGATTTTGAAGAAGCTTTTGAATACTTCACCGATAAAGTTGATGAGTTCATTGATGTTGCCAATGAAAAAATAGATGATTTCTTTGATCACATGTACAAAAAAATCCCAGGGAGTATATTTGGTTTTACTGGCGCAGCAATTCCAACAATCACGACTATTACAGCGCTCTTTTTATACATGACTGTCGATCCTTCATTTAGTTTCGTTACTCATTGGATAAGCAACCTTGGAGGAGGTCCAAATGGATCTAGTTTCGTGTTTAATACTGGGATGATGATTACAAGTATTTTTATTCTACTATTTCAAATCTACGTAATCCGAGATTTAAAAAAGAGAAGCGGTAATCAAATATTAGTAAAACTATTATTTATATCAGCCATTTGCTCTACCATGGGTTTATTTTTTGTGGGCGTTTTTCCATTAACTTTTGCTATTTTACACGGAACTGCCGCATCTTTTTACTTTTTTGGTGGTTTATGTTTTTGTACTCTATATGGTATTTTAGTTCTATTGACTCCTGGAGTTCATAAGATTCAAGCAATCTTAGGATTCATTACTGCGGGATTTTTTGGCTTGCACTTGTTTACTTCAATGATGACTGCAATGTTTACTGAAGTTGAAATGGGAATTAACATGTTCACTGAGTGGTTAAGCCTTTTTGCCGTGCTTATTTTAATCCTTGAATCCGCATTTTATTCTGTTAAGGCAAAGATTTCAATTAGGAGAAAGGCAAGAGAAAATCAAATAGATGGCCCGAGATTAAGCCAAAAAAATATAACTAAATTAAGAAACTTTATTGAATCAATAAAAAAACAGAAAATTCAAAAACAGTCTTTTTTAAAGCGTTTTACAAGGAGTTAATTTTTTCCCTTAATTTCGCTATTTTCATGACCAACTCGAATTTCTTCTCTTGATCCGAGTCGTTCACATTTTCTAACATGTAAACAAAGAAATCCAATTGATTTATTAAGTAATTTCGCGATTCTTTATCCTTGAGAGCTCTCATTGGTTCCATTTTCATCACTTTCATCGCCCGTAATGAAGCTATCGTTTTCGCAAGCTTCACTTGAAACCCTTGCGATTGCTCAATGTCAACATTTTCAAGAGAATCGAACGACGTTTTTAAATCGTTAATAATTGCGTCGATGTTTTCAGCATCCATGTTGTCTCCTTCCATTCCTAAGTTTAATAATGCAATTGCAGTTATTTATTCTTTATCTTCCAGAAAACTAATAGAAAAAAAATAAGAGCAATTAAATAATCAAAAAAAAGTAATTAAAAAGAAAAAAAAAGGATTATGATTTA
>JAEORV010000542.1 GCA_016840695.1 Promethearchaeota archaeon | reverse complement strand
TTTGAACGAGTAGGTTTACCTATGCCGGATTCTTCGCTTTATACCCGACATGGAACTTCGAGATTTAGTTGTCCTAACGAAAACTTTCAATTGAACATTACAACTCCGTTAGAAAAGCAAAATATTTTCATGGAGCGAAGGATTTTAGCAAAATTGCTCGTTGATCGCGCGTTAGATACTGGTGTTGAAATAGAGTTTAATACAAAGATCACAAAACCCCTTATAAAGGAAAGTGAAATTATTGGCGTTAGCTCAAAGGATTTAGAAATTAATGGTGATTTGGTTATCGATTCAGCGGGAATAAACACGCCCATTAGAGATCAACTTCCAGAAAATTATAACATGTTCCACGAATTCAAGAGAGGTGAACAATTTTACACATATCGGGCATATTTTGATAAATTGGTTGACGATCCCTATTTCCACGTCCATTTAGGTTATAAATATAAACGAGGCATCGCGTGGGTAAACACATTTGAAGAATATGCGGATATTTTATTAGGATGCATAGATCCCTTTAAAGAAGGTGAAATCAAAGCCTTGACTGAAGATCTTAGGAGCCTGCATCCAACTATTGGAAAAAATTTATTACGTGGAGGTCAAGTTGCATTAATTCCCATACGAAGAACCGCACCTCTCTTAGTAGGAAAGAATTATGCGCGTGTTGGAGATGCGGCTTTTATGACTGTTCCCTTAATTGGTTCTGGAATAGCTTATTCAATGATTGCTGGAGATATACTAGCCGATACCTTAATTGAGGCAAAGGGGAGATTTAATGGTGTTTACGATGCATCAACATTATGGCCATACCAGCGACAATATTACCAGGAAATAGGTGGGGATACGGCTTTTATTGAAATGATCAAGGATTTTCTTATCAGTGTTGATGATTTTAGCGATCTTGATTTTCTTTTCGAAAAACAAATTCTCAAATCAACCGATGTCGAATCTGCTACTGGTGGTGCGGAGTTTAAATTGAAATTTATTGATTTAATGGGAAGGGCATATAGAGGAAGAAGCCGTATTGGATTACTATTAGCTCTCTCTAAAAAACTTCGAAGCGGTGCGAAAGCAAAAAAGCACTTTCAAAATATCCCTGAGCATTACAATGAAAAGAAGGTATCGAAATGGATCGAAAAAGGTGAGCGATTTTACGAACCCTTTTACACCAAACTGGCTACAGATCTACTTGGAAAGTAGTAGAAGGGGCTTTAACTAAAAAAAATAGCGTTATTACTTCTGAGATAGTATTAAATAGAAGTATAAACCATATATAAACTAATTTTAATAATAAAATTAAGATATATGGTGAGGATATAATGGATTTTATAAACGAAATAGTTGAATTAAATGAAGATAATGTAAATAAACAACTCGAAGCAAGGTTACAAAATAATGAAGATCCTCTTAAAATTATGGACGATGTCAAGGAAGCAATGAAAATAATTGGAGACAAATTTAGCAAAAAAGAATACTTTCTTCCAGAATTGATAATGTCTGGAGAGATTTTGCGACAGGTATTTGAGGTAATCGGTCCAAAATTAAAAGAAACTCAAACTTCTGAGAAGAAAAAGGGAAAAGTTTTATTAGGAACGGTAGCCGGAGATATTCACGATATTGGTAAAGATGTAGTGAATTTCATGCTAGATGCTAATGGATTCGATGTTTTGGATCTTGGAGTAGATGTCCCTGCTGATAAGTTTATTGAATCATTGAAAGAGTTTAAACCACAAGTACTAGCGTTAAGCGGTTTTCTTACTCTTGCTTTTGATTCAATGAAAGAAATTATTGAAAAATTAAAAGCTGTGGGTCTAAGAGATAGCGTAAAAATCATGATCGGAGGAGGTACTGTAGATGAACGAATTGTGGAATATGTTGGTGCTGATGCATATGGGGAAAGTGCTGTTGATGCAGTAAATATGGCAACGAAATGGATAGAGGTATGATTTTCGATGAAAGCAGAAGATCTTTTTAAAGAGAGAATACAAAGAGTTCGAGATGCAGTAGCATTAAAAGAACCAGATCGAGTACCAATCACCCCCTTTACAGATATATTTTTCGCGCCACTACAAGTAGGTTTGACTCATAAGGAGGCAATGTATAAAGCTAAAAAATATAGTAATGCTTGTCTTAATGTTTATAGCCGATATGATTGGGATCTATATCCAACACTTCTCTTTCCAGGATTAGGCAAACTCAATGATGCTTTAGGAGTCTAAACAATGAAATAGGCCGGAGCCGCAAATCCAGATTTTCGGATAGGTGATAATCAACCCTATCAATATATTGAAAAACCCTGGATGGAAGCAAGCGAATATGAAGAACTTCTAAAGGATCCATCCAGTTATTTACTACGAACTGTAGTACCTGCCCAAAATACCACTTTAGAACCATTGAAAATGTTCCCTGAGTTATCATTTATGACTATGATGTTTTCAGGATTTAGTTTCATGTCTTATTTCTTTATTATAATTTTTTATAATACCTTTTTTTTCTTATAGAAACATACATAAATATTTTTAAAATTAATATATATAGAAGAAATTTAAACAATTTTAATCTATTATCGTT
>JAEORV010000541.1 GCA_016840695.1 Promethearchaeota archaeon | reverse complement strand
GAATATGTTTCTCTTGATCCTGATGCAATCCCTGTACTGAAAACACTTAAGCAGAGCAAGAAAATAGCACTTATATCCAACTTCGATTATCCCCCCCACGTACGTTCTCTCTTATCTGATTTAGGTCTAACAGGATATTTCGAAAGTATAGTGATTTCGGGAGAAATCGGGATTAAAAAACCAGATCCTAGAATCTTCTCATTTGCGTTAAAAGATACGGGATTAAAACCCGAAGAAGTAGCTTATGTGGGCGATTCACAAGAAGACGTGCAGGGTGCCCGTGCTGCGAACATTTACCCGATTTTAATACAAAGAAATAAAGAAGACCAAAAAATTATAAATGATTACAACACTGAGACCCTTTATGTAGAAGAGAATCCTGAAAACAAGCTATTTAGGAATGTTAAGAGAATTTTGAAACTTACTGAACTATTTGAAATTTTTCAAGAATTCTAATAGAATATATCAATAAGATTATTAAAGAAGTTATCTCATTATAATGATAATTAATTTTTACATGAACATATAAGTGAAATAAAATGCCATTTGAATATAGTCCGCCGAAAAAAATAACACTTATAACCTCATTTGTTCTTGAGTTGTTAGGAATCGTTATGGGCGTTTTTGGAGCTCTTGATCTGATAAATCCCTACCTAATAGACATAGGTATTGTACCTGGTTTCAATATAGATATCGTTATTGAGATAACAGGGTTGATCATGACCGCGATTGCATGGATTATTTTTTACCTCGGTATTAAACTGCGAGGAGTATAAAAATCTTTTTCTCTTTTCTTTTTTTACTATTCATAATAAGCTCATTTTTTAAGAGGAAAATTAACCATCTTTATGTGTAAAATGAAGAGATTGAAAAGCATCGATATCATTCGTGGAACGAGCATGCTCTGGATGTTCTTAGCGCATCTCATGCATTGGTGGTTAACTTTAGAAGACTTTTGGTTTTACGATGCAGTGTTTTCAATTTTAGATGTCATGGGTGCTGGTGCGTTTTTGTTCATCTCGGGAGTGAGCACGGCACTATCGTATAGAAATAGAATTGTAAACATGGAGAATTCAGAAATAAAGAGTAGAAAAAAGATTAGAAACGAATATTTATTTCGAGCGTCCTTGTTGTTATTACTCGCACTAATTTATAATGTACCCATTGCGTTTTACACTCGGAACCCTTTTAATGTTTGGATTTGGTATATATTGTTAACGATAGCTATATCGTTATTCATGGCGTGGCCATTGCTAAAAGTACCTAAGATTCTGCGAATTTGTATCGCAGCGGGTATATGGATTGCGAATCAATATCTAATAACCTTTTTATTGCCTTACAAGGGTCATATTTCCTTAAATGGGGCTTTATTTCACGTGTTGTATAACGGTTATCCAATCTTAGATCCCATTTTAACCTTCTTCCCTTTTTTTCTCATGGGAACGGTTGTAGGAGACATGATTTCAAAAATTTATCAGAAGGATAATGAGAAGGAAAGAAGGACCGTTCTCAAATCTCACCTTGTAATACCATCACTTCTATCTGGAGCTTGTTTAATAATAATAGGTGTATCGTTAAATTTTCCAGATTTCTTGAATTCAATTCAACGCTCGTTTTCCTGGATGATTTATTCTCTAGGAGTTCTGCTTATATTGCTTTCCGTGTTATTGTGCATTGAAGAATTTGACCTGATAAAGACGAAAAGAAGTTATAAATTCTTGTTCTATTATTCATATTATTCGCTAACGATATTTTTAGCCCATAATTTGCTATTTTTTGTGATAGGAACAACGATTTTAGTTGGGTTGTTATTAAGATACATGTATCCAAAGTTAGGAGGTATGATATCTATAAAAGTGCAAATTAACAGGATGAGCAGGGAACTTGCTAGGATTGTAGAAGAAAGAAGAAATCTCGATTTTACTGCAGATAATAAATAATTGTTTCCGGATTTTAAAAATCCTTGCGTCTCTTCCTTTATAAATATCATTCCTATTTAATTAGAATAATTGATATTTATCTGGGATGATAAAGAATTTCGAAAGGAATTGTTCAGAATAATTATTACAACACTTTTCTGGAAGAATCTCTTAGTTTTATCGATGTAAAAAGCTTGCAAGAGGGAGATTCGCAAAAGATAAAATCAACCTTCTTTTCAAAACTACTCTCGCTATTTTTCAGGAACCAAAAACCCAATGAATCGTTTAAAAACATATCGAAGCTCATTGTATTGTTGTTAAACACTCCAGGAATAGAAATTCCTAATACGTATTTTCAAGGCAACACGGAGAATATCGTTAAAGAGATTTATTACGAATTTAAGAGCATATTGAAACGTGAATCCGAGAACGAGGTAAATCAATATTTTAAAACCCTTGAAAAGATCCCTCCATTAATAACTAACTGTCCCGAATTGACTAACAAGCAAAAATTAGATTATTGTAATATTGAGCGATCCTTCATGAAACTATACCTGAAAGATCTACTAACAAAACTGAAGAATTATTAGTGTGTAAAAGAAGGAATAAATAAAATTTCACATTGATTTTACTTATTTAACTTTGTCTTTGT
>JAEORV010000011.1 GCA_016840695.1 Promethearchaeota archaeon | reverse complement strand
AATTAATATTACTATTTTTAATTAAATTAAAAAGTTGAATTAAATGGCATTTGGAAAATATGCAGTTGATTATGAACAACGGGTCAATTATGACCGATTACGTAAAGAAAGAGTTCAGAGAGCAAAGAAACAAATGGAAGAGGATGGCCTTGGAGCAATATTAACCTTTGATCACGCGAATATTAGATATCTTACATCATATTATGTAACTACTCCAATGCGACTCTCTGAAATGCAATGTGCTTTTATAACAAGAAATGGCGAGCCATACCTATTCGGTGGAGGCACACCATCAGAAACTGAGAGGCGCATGCCTTGGATGGAAGGTCGGGTAAAACCACCCTTTCCCCCCGCAAAATTGATGGCAGAGGATTCAAAACATTTAACGATCGGAATGGTTGTTAGAACTATTAGTAAATTAATGAAGGAATATGGGGTAGAGAAAGAACCTTTAGGAATTGATGGGACCACGCTACAGATGCTTTATGGAGAGGCTTTTACTAAAAAGCGAATTAACGCAGTTCATGGAAAGCCGACAATGGATAGAGCCAGAATGATAAAGACCCAAGATGAAATTCAATTAATGCGAATAACTTGTGCTAATACGGAGAAAGCGTTTGCAGCGATAGTAGATGCAATAAAACCAGGAGTACGAGAATGCGATCTTGTCGGTATAGGAATAAAGGCACTTTATGAAGAAGGAGACGATCATACTGAAGATCTTGTATGTTGTTCTGGTTATAATACTAATCCTTATGGATGGTCATTCACGGACAAACCAATAAGACCTGGTGATCTTATCTATATTGATGTTGATGGGGCATGCTACATGGGATACATGTCATGTGTGTATAGAACATTCTGCTGCGGAAAGGCCACCAAGGAACAAAAAGATCTTTATGAGGAATGTCGCAAGATGCTCTATGATGGTATAAGTGCTGTTAAATCAGGAGCTACAAATCACGACGTTTCTGCAAATTGGCCAGATTCACCAGAATATTGGGGGTATTCTGACTGGTCTGAAGTACAACCTTACGCAGTTGGGCACGGTCTTGGACTTACGCTTCATGACCCTCCGGTTATTAGTCCTGTGTATAATCAAGGAGGATGGGAGCCCGTAGAACTTAAAGAAGGGATGGTTATTGCCCTCGAAACGTACGCAGGTCATAAAGGCGGAAAAGATGGTGTTCGACTGGAAGAGGATGTTCTTGTTACGAAGAGCGGTTGTGAAATCCTCTCACGATGGCCAATTGAGGAATTAATGGAATGCTGGATCCCATATAAATAAAGATTCTTTTGATAAAAATACTAAAAATAAAATTGGAGAAGAAAAATGGTAAAATCAATTGTTTCTATTGTCAAGGGTGATAATGCAAAGCAAATGGTAGAAGAAGCCCTCAATCATCTGGGAGGTGTTAAAGCGCTTATCAAGGAGGGTTCAACGGTTGTCATTAAACCTAATGGAGGTCATGAAGGTACACCTGAAAGTTCTGTATGCACGAGTCCTGCTGTTGTAAAAGCCGTGATTGAGGTCATTCGCCAAGCAAATCCAAAAAAGATAATCCTTGCAGAAGCCGCTGCTATAGGCTGTGATACTATGAAATGTCTCGAGGTAAGTGGAATAAAGAATGCTGCTGAAGAAGCGGGAATAGATGAAATTATTGATATTAAGAGCGATACTGATCTAGTAAGGAAGAGGATTCAAAATCCTGGATCTAAGATAAAAAATGTAAAACTACCACGTTTCCTTATTGAAGCGGATCACATAATAAATGTTCCTATATTTAAAACTCACGTGAGTATGGTATTTACATGTGCGCTTAAAAATATTAAAGGCGTTGTACAAGATACAGTACACGGTTTAATGCACATGACTAATCTTGCTGCGGCTATGATGGATCTCTGGTCTGTTATAAGAGCTGACCTTTCGATCGCAGATTTAATTCGCCCAATGGAAGGTTTTGGACCACACACTACCGGAACTCCGGTGGATTTTGGATGTATTGTTGCCAGTAAAGATCCAGTTGCCTTAGATGCTACAGTTTGTAGGATGATTGGTCTTGCCATTGATGACGTGGATTACTTCACAGCAGCCCGTGAAAAAGGAATAGGCTTAATAGATGAAAGCGATATAGAGATTAGGGGAAACACGATAAAGGAGGTCTATAAGAAATTATACTTGCCATATTTGGACGGTTTTGGTGCTTGGCCAGAATATAATTTTCACATTGAAAATGCTTGTAGCTCTTGCCAAGGACTATTGGCGTATTCAATGGCAAAACTAAAATTGTTAGATGAATATGACAAGAATAAGGGTATTGATATCGTATTAGGCAGAAAAAGGGATATTCTTGAAAATATCAAGTACGGTAAGGATCTTCTTCTCATTGGAGATTGTACAAAAACCTTAAAAAAAAAGATCGAAGCTGCTGGTAAAACATGCGTTCATGTAAATGGATGTCCGCCTGGTGAACCTCATCCATACTGGGCAATAACTGATCGAATTGACATGCCAGATCAAAGAACCCCTGAACAAATCAGAATAAGACACGAAGCTGAAAATGATATCTTAATAGAAAGGTTGAAAGCTCAAAAAAGTAAGTAAATATTCTTAAAAATTTTCTTTTCTTTTTTTCATCATTGTTATAAGTCTGTATTGATTATCATTTTTATCATGGATACTGAATTTCTCAAGCTTTCAATAGCAGATAAAGTAGCGACGATCACTATATATCGTCCAGAAAAACGAAACGCTCTATCACCAGAAGTACTGAGCGAAATTGAAGATTTATTCAATGAACTGAGCAAAAAAAAGGATGTAAACGTTATCGTGCTCACTGGAGGTGAAAAGTATTTTTCTGCGGGATTTGATCTCAATTTTATTCGAACATTAGAAAAAGTATCGAACGAGGAATTCACCGCACTCTTTCATAGAGCTTATCGTGCGATAATGTTTTGCTCCCAACCCGTTATTTGTGCGGTTGGAGGCCCCGCAATTGCCGGTGGATTTGATTTGACGTTAATGTGCGACATTCGATATGCATCGGAAAGAGCTAAGTTTGGTCAGAGGGAAATAGCTCTCTCGCTTACTCCTTTATTGGACCCTCTATGGCGGATCATAGGACTGGGGCGGGCAAAAGAGGTCGCGCTTACCGGTAGAATCTACGATGCTCACGAAGCCGAACGGATGGGGTATGTAAGCAAGGTATTTCCTGAAGAAGCGCTTCTTGAATCTGTCTCGGAAATTGCTCGCATCATGGCAACTTACGATCGCGACACGCTAAAAGAAACAAAGCAACTCGGGAATCACATTATAGACCACGACTTAGATGGTGCAATGAGATTGCAAGAATGGCTTTTCAGATCGTTTATTGGTTCCGATGATAATCACGCAAGAGTCGATGCGCTTTTAGAGAGTTTAAAGAAAAGAAAATAAATGCGAATGGTAATATAATTGCTGAAAAAGGATCTTGTCAAGGCTCCCAACTTAAAAAAAACATTCACTCTGATTAATCAACACTTATATGGTAAGTTAAAATATACCGATACGGACACTAGAGCGAGGTCCAAGGAAATTATCAACCTCTTATTAGTCAAACTCGTGGACGAGATTATTAAATCTCCAGAAGACGAAGTAGAATTCTGCATACGAGATAATGAGACTGATATAGCGTTATTAGAGAGGATACAATTGTTCTTCAAGGTAAATGTGAAAGAACGATATCCCGAAATCGTTGCTGATCACGAGCTCATTGGCTTGAACGAAGAACTCGTGAGAACTGTCGTTGAAGAGCTGCAGGGTATTTCGTTGCTACAATCGTCAAAAGACGTGTTTGCCGATGCGTTTGAAATTTTTGTAAGCAAGCTCTTAAAAGACGAGGGAGGTCAATTTTTTACTCCTTCGAGCATCGTAAAATTCATCGTGAATTATTTAGATCCCGGGATTGATTCAAAAATACTAGATCCTGCCTGTGGCCATGGTGGTTTCTTGTTAGAAGCAAAAGATTTGTTGTGGAATAAGATAGATCAGGATAAAGCTTTAAATGAACAAAAGAAAGTACAAATCATCTCCAACTTACACGGAATGGACAAAGATTTATTTTTAACCAAAATTGCCAAGTTGTATCTAGAAATATTAAGTGGTGGAAAATCTAACGTTTTTTGCGAGGACTCGCTCGACCCCATCGCATATCGCGTTCAAGCAAGGAAATTGATCAAGAACGATAAATTTGATTACATTTTTACCAACCCTCCCTTTGGAGTTAAAATTCCCATAGATAATGGCGATATCTTAGAATCATATCAATTGGGTCACGCTTGGAAGAGCATTGGAGACTCCAAATGGGAAATGCTAGCGAAGTTAGCAAAAAGACAACCTCCCCAAGTCTTATTTATAGAACGATGCGTCCAATTACTTAACGATGGGGGGAAAATGGGAATTGTCTTACCCGAAGGGATTTTCGGAAATCCTTCAGATGGGTATATTTGGGAATATTTAAAGTCTAATGGCAAGATTTTAGGGATAGTATCTTTAGATCAAAACACCTTTCAACCCTATACATGCAATAAAACGAGCATTTTATTATTCCAAAAGTTGAAATCCGTTCCAGAAGATTATAAGATCGATTTTGCTATCGTAGATAACGTGGGACACGACAAAGACGGGAAAGTATTATATAAATTAAACAAGGATGGAAGTAAAAAACTTGATGCTAGTGGAAATGCAATAGTTAACGACGATTTATTAGATTTAAACCTTAAATTGAAGGAATGTGAGGATTTCAACTATACGAAAGAACAAAATATTTTCAAGATAAAGTTTAGCCAAATAAAGAACAACATTTTCATACCTTATTATTACACTGGCGTTGAGAAAACCTTAAAGAAGCTTGCGGACGATAAAGAATTCATTTTATTCTCGTTTAAGGAACTCATTGATAAAAAAATGATTTTTGCGAATAGGAATGGATACATTCCAAGAGGAGACGAGATAGGTTCTCACGTTTATGGTTTAGGTGACGTGCCATTCGTGCGAACCAGTGAGTTTAACAACTGGGAAATTAACTTGGATTCTCATAAGAAAACTTCGGAAGAAGTCTACGAGCAATACAAACACAAGCAAAATATTGAAGTTGGAGATATCTTGTTAGTGAAAGATGGCGGTCCGAACTTGATAGGAAAAACTGCGTTTGTTTCCAAAATGGACACGAAAATAATAATACAAAGCCATATCTTTCAAATAAAAACCCTTAAAAACGACGAATTTATCGATCCTTACTTGCTCTTGTATCTCTTAAATCTTGAAATCGTCCAGAAGCAGATCCAAGCAATTACATTCATACAAGGAACCATTGCAACAATAGGTAATCGATTCATAGAGGTAATTTTACCGATTCCCGCTGCTATTAAAAAAAGGAAAGAGATTTCGAGATATATTAAGAAAATAATCGATGAAAAAACGGAAATCAGGAAAAAAATTATGAATTTATCGTTTGATGACTTTCTAGGTTAAGAATATAATAAGAGATAAAAAAAAATAAAAAAATAGAGATAATTCTCTAAAAAATTTAATATAAAGTTAATATAAAGCGTTTAATTGGTCTCCGTATTTCTCGAGAACGTTTCGTCTCTTTAATTTCATTGTCTGTGTGAGCATTTGATTCTCTAGAGTAAAGTCTTCGTCGACAAACATGTAACTTTTAGGTATTTCATAACCCCCGAATTTTCCTTTGAGTTGCTTAGTAGCTTCTGCGCTTATAAAGTCTTGAATTGCCTTATTTGCTACTAACGCTTTAAAATCTCCGGAGAGACCCATTTTTTCTGCAGCGGCGGCAACAGCTAGTTCTTCTGGAAAGATTATTCCCACGTTATGTATTTTTCCCGCACCATACACCATGCAGTTGGCAATGAAATTATTTAACTTGAGTTCTTCTTCAATAGACGCAGGATGCACGTATTTACCGTTTTCAAGTTTATATTCTTCCTTAAATCTCCCAGTAATATATAAGAATCCATCTTCGTCTAATCGACCGCGATCACCCGTTCGGAAGCCTCTTCCTAGTTCTGGATCCTCAAATATTACATCTGCTGTTTGTTTTGGTTTATTGTGATATCCTTGCATTATATTTGGACCAAAACAAGTGATTTCACCGTCTTCGCTGTCTTTTCCTACTCGAGATTTGTCGATTTTTACCACACAATCTTTGATAGCACTCCCTACGGAACCTAATTTATTTGACGCTGGAGTGTTCATGGTTAATGCTGGGGTAGTCTCTGTTAACCCGTAACAATCAAACGTAGGGATACCGACATCTATGAAAAATTGACCTATCTCGGGATTCATGACGGCGCTGCCCGTTATTGCATACCTTAATCTTCCTCCAAATAAGGCGCGAATCTTTTTAAACACGATTTTGGTCACTAGTTTGTCCTTAAATCCTGCTTTTTCGCCTTTTCGCAGCTTTTCTGCCGTGCTTTTAGCCAATTCAAGTAGATGACCTTTTCCTTCTGCTGCCAATTTTGCATGAATACCGGCATATACTTTATTAAAAATTCTTGGAACCGCAATTAATACTGTAGGTTTTACTTTAGGTAAATCCTCTGTTAAAGTATCAGTCGTTTCCATCAATCCTAAAGAAGCACCTGCTAAAAGACCGTGAAAAAGTTCAGCGGTTATCCCAAAACTATGAGCCCAGGGCAAGATTGCAAAACTCACATCTTTTTCGTTAACATCAGGAAAACCGATGTGTGCTGCTTTAACATTGCTCGTGAAATTCCCGTGGCTTAAAAGAACCCCTTTTGGTTCGCCAGTTGTTCCCGATGTATAGATTAATACTGCTATATCGCTCCAATGTGGTTTTACTGATGGTATGGGATTTTCAGCGCCTAATTTTTCTAACGCCGCCAGGGATTTCTCTCCATCACCACGAATTATATAGATTTCTTCCAAAGTGTTCAATTTGCCTCTAAGATCTTTAACTTTATCATGCACTTCTTCATTAACGACAAAGAGAACTTTTACAGCGCTATCTTCTATAATATATTTCCAAACTTTTTCAAGTTCTTTTTCATACATTGGAATGAGACGAGCATTTAATCCAAAAGTAGCAAATGCAATAACCGCCCATTCTACGCTATTATTGATGATTACACCGACAGGGTCGTCCTTTCCTACACCAATCTTGGCTAACCCTCCCCGAAGGTTTTCCACTCGCTTAGCTGCCTCGTTATATGTTATCCATTCGTATTCGCCTTCAGCATTTTGCGTTCCTATCCATTTTCGGCTACCAAATTTTTTTACAGTATCCTCAAATAGGTCAACAATATTAGAAGGTCGTGCCGAATACCATTGTTCTTCCATTTTTTATCATTTCCCTCTTTTTTTTAATAGTATAAAAGTTTTTAAAAATTACTTCCGTAATTAGCCAAAATTTTTGAACAGTTTTAAAGTTTCATTTTAGATTTTATGTTCAAAATTTTTAATATCACTAGCTTTTTTCTATTATTTTATTTGAAATTTTAATAACTTAATGGCGTTATTTGGGCAACGATGATAACATAAAGAGCATCCTCCACAGGATCTATCAGAAACGATGGTCATGGCTATTCTTTCCTCGTTAAACATTCTAATTTTTAAAGGACAACATTTCACGCAAGTTCCGCATGATTTGCATGCCGAAGGAATTGTTACTGCCTTATGTATCAGCTTCATTAGCTCGTCAATTTTTTCCCGTAACCTAGGAGATGCTGAAGGAAAGATATAACACCAATTTTTTTAATAGAATAAGAAAAAAAATGTAAGGTCATTGAAAAATTTCTATTTTTTTTTCAAGTATTATTTCTCAATAGGCTCCAATTTAATGATCCTTCTTATTTTATTTACAACTTTTTTCATCCACTCTGGGAGTATGAATCCTCCATAAAGCGCTATTACGCTCGCCATTAATATAACTCTAACGATAAATAATGTGATGATCGTATTGGCGAATCCATCAAAAATCGCACTAATAGACCATGTTAGAAACCCGAATAGAAGTAATCTCCCTTTTAACCTGATGATGGGATCACTGGATTGTAATGACTCTCTTGCAAATATAATTCCCGTAGACAAGATAACGGCAACCCATCCAAATGCATTTAGATTGAAAATTAGTGTTAAACTTGAATCAACGGGTGATTTTATTTCCCCAATTTGACTCGGATCTGTCAGTAGAAAAAAAAATAACAAGATTTCGTAAAAAACGATATAAATTGCATAGAGAACTAAGATTACTTCCTGCTTATTTTTAATAACGAGATTCGTAAATATAATCAGCCATATAAATATCCCTACGGGAAGAAAAGTATACCCTATAAAAAAATAAGCATGAACTGGTAATAAGTTGAAAGTGACCATGTAATAAATAAACGAGATTGCTACGGGCATCCACGCTTCAGACATAAAGATCGCAACAAATCCAATGAGAAAGAGTTCCTTTCTTTTATGTTCTTTGTATGCAAGGAAGAACTTAGTTGCTATAAAGATACTCAATGACACCGCAACGACTGCTAAAACACCATTAACGACTACATATACTATGTCATATGCCATTTGAATACTCACTTATATTGATATTTTTTAATTTTTAATAATTTGATATAATTGACCTTTAAATGTGTATGCTAAATTAAAAGTCCTTAGCGGATGCTAAACAAAAAAGAAAAAAGAATTTTAGGAAATCCGTGAACTAACGTTTTTCAAGAGTTCCTCTGCTTTACTCGTGAATTCCGTTATGATATCCCCAACATTCATTATTGAATCGATTAAACCGCAAGATTGACCTACGGGAATGGCTCCATTTTCCACGTCGCCTTTCGTGTACACGATTTCATATTTTTTCAAGTCTTCTAACCATTCATCAAGTTCATACGCGTTTTCTTGGGCAATTTTTTGATTTTTTGATATCACTTGTCCATGTTCCATACAATACTTATTCTTTATCAATCTAATTGGACCAAAACCACCAGTCGTGAGCTCTGTATCTCTATCAGTTGCAGGTGGAATAAGATCCTTATAATTTTGGTGAAATTCACTTTCAGTTGATGCAATAAAACGCGTGCCCATGGCGACTGCGTCCGCTCCCATTGCTAACGAGGCAGCAACGCCTTCGGGACTTGCAACCCCTCCACAAGAAACAATCAGTTTATCAGGGTATTTGTTACATACTTCTTGTAAGAGTACCATAGTTGAAATTTTCTCGTAGCTTTGATGTCCACCACCCTCCGTACCCGTGGTGACTATTCCGTGGCAACCAAGATCAACGACCTTATCGACTAACCATAAAGCGGGAGCCACGTGAAAGTGATATAAGTCCTTATCTTTATCCCATATCTTTCTAGCAACTCTTGCCCCTCCAGCGCTTGTTAAACCATAAATCATTTGCTCTCGAATTTTTGGATCGCTTTTACGCCATTGGAGTACTTTTCTTAATAGAATCTTGTGATCTGTTTGCATGCGAGCAGTTCGAATGTTAAATCCAAATGGTTTATCAGTATGCTCAATTACTTGATCAATATTTGATTTGAAATCGTCTATAGAGTTTAAACCTCGTAGAGTCACGTGGCTTAAAACGCCAAGTCCTCCCGCTTCAGAAGTGGCAATGGTTAATTCAGTCGTATAGAATGGTCCCATTGGAGCACTTATAATTGGGTATTTAATCCCAAATTGTTCTGTTATTCTAGTCTTAATCATCCTAATTTGTCACTTTTATGAAAGTTTTTATGTATTACTACTATTCAAAATATTATTAATATTTTTAATATTACTAATCTAAATTTATAAATATCACAAATAAATGAACAGTATTAATAAAAAAAGGTAAAATATCATGTCAAAACGACGAGTTGCAATAATAGGCGTAGGTATAACGCCTTTTAGAGCGAGATATTTAGATAAAACATATTTCGAGTTGGCTTACGACGCAACTAATCTGGCTCTTGATGACACTAATAAAAATGGTGCACAAATCACGCATAAAGATTTAGAATCTACTGTGTACGGAATATATAACGAATTATTTGAAAGGCAGTTTATGCCAGACATCTTCATTAACAGCTATCTCGGAATGAATAATAAACCCGGTACCCGTATCGCAAGCGGGGGAGCTACGGGAGGATATACCGTGAGAATGGCGTATTCTGAAGTGGCGTCTGGCTTATCAGATTTATGTCTTTGCATTGGTGTAGAGAAATGCAATGATTGTTACGACGAAAAAACGGGAACAACAACGCCCGAAGTGTTAAACGCTATCGCGTATTCAGCAGATATGACCTACGAATATCCAATGGGGATGATGGCTGCAAGCTCGTATGTGTCAATGGTTAATGCGCATTACGAGGAGTTTGGAAATCCGACTGAGGAGCAGATGGCTTATGTCAGCATCAAGAATCATGGGAATGCGAAGCTCAATCCGAAAGCACAATCTCCAATGGATGTAACTGTAGAAGATGTGATGTATTCAAGAATAATTTGCTATCCTTTTAAAATGTTGGATTGTTGCTTATATTCTGAGGCTTCGGCCGCATTAATATTAGCAAGTGAACAGAAGGTAAAAGAATTAGGCATCGAAAAACCGATATGGATAACTGGTGTGGCTGCGGCAAATACTGATTGTTTTATAGGTAATCGTGAGAGTGTTGGGAGATTGTATTCTAATATATATGCCGCAAAAGCAGCCTATAAAATGGCGGGTTTAGATTATAACAAAATAAAAGAGCAAATCGATGTTGCTGAGCTACACGATGCGTTTTCTGGTCAAGAAGTAATCAGTTATGAAGAGCTAGGTTTTGTTCCTTTTGGTGAAGGCGGCCCCTGGATTGAAAAATCCTTTGAAAAACCAGGGGAGGGCCCATGGATTGATGGGGAGCTACCTTGTTGTCCTTCGGGAGGATTAATTGGATGTGGTCATGCTGTGGGAGCAACAGGTATTATGAGTACAGGGGAAGCGGCACTTCAGCTTCGACAAGAGGCGGGTAAACACCAAGTTAAGACTATAGAAAAAGGTCGTGCGATCGCACATTCAATTGGAGGACCAGGAGCGGCGTATGCCGCTGTTATAGTAATTGCAAACGAGGAGGGGTTAAATAAACCATGAATGAACAAAATTTTCAATCACACGAAATTAGGGATAGAATTGTCATCCAATATAAGTATACAATGGGTGGCCAAAGCAAATTTTTTCTTGAACTGATGAATAATAAGAAGATATTAGGGACAAAATGCAAGAAGTGTGGAAAGGTCTGGATGCCTCCTAGAATTAACTGCTCGGAATGCTTTGCGGATACTGATTGGGTGGAAATGCCACATACAGGGATCATTAAAGTAAGTACAATTGTCTGGTACACAACCTCCGCTTTCATTCAAAGCGTTCCTTATGGAATTGCTTTTATTCAACTTGATAAGGCGGATACGGGAATGTTACAAGGAATTTTTTCTGAAAATTTAGTACCATCAAAAGTTAAAAAAGGACAACGCGTTAAAGCAGTTTTTAAGAAAAAGGAAGATCGAGAAGGTAAAATGACTGACTTCTTTTTTGTTCCTGAGGATGAGTACGACTCATGGATTGCTAAGCCACAATACGAGGGAGGAAGTTAAAGATGGGACTCGCAAAAGATAGTATAGAAAAGATTATCGGGCTTATTCATCAGAATGAAAAAGCTAAAACTGTATTCGTGACCAACATAGCTGGAAAAGATGTAGACTGGGAAATGTCATTTCAATTCACCCTAGATGGTGAAGATCCTTTCAATATATCAATAAAAGATAGGAAGTTGAATTTATCAGAAGGTTTAAATTCAGATGCTAACATCGTAATGACAGGAGATCCTGAAGCAATCGTTAATATTTGTGAAGGAAAAGGAGATTTTACCCATGCTATTAGTCGCGAGCAAATAACCGTTCAACAGGGTAAAGTTTTTGATGTAATCAGACTCACAAGAGCAATTAATATCGTATTACAGAAGAAATAAATTACTTTTTTTTTATTTATTTTTTATCGATTTTTATCAATAGAGTTTTAATACTTCTCATACTATCATGAA
>JAEORV010000540.1 GCA_016840695.1 Promethearchaeota archaeon | reverse complement strand
CCCAGAACCTCGCTAAGTCCTAAATAGGAATTCATCTGGTCTAATTCTCCAAAATGCTTCAAGGAAATTTGCCTGGGCGTCATTGGGTTGTTTTTTATCATTGACGAAATTTCAGCGAGTCGTGTTTCGTGGTGTTTCTTTATTTCTAGGATTCGCTCGTGAGGATTATAGATAATTTCTTGATGGGCCGGAAAAATTATTTTGGAGTTTAGGTCGTCGATGATATCTAAAGACCTTAAATAATATTGTAAAATGTTAGTAAAGTCGTGTTCATCGCTTAAATTTGGATTTATAATGAAGTTGCCTATATGAGGCGTGATTCGGGAGAGTATGTGATCCCCCGAAAACAAGTATCGCTTGTTTTGGTCAAAAATGCAAATATGACCTAATGAATGACCGGGTGTCCAGATAATCTTGATTTTATTAGTATTTATATTAATTTCGTCCCTATCGTGTAGAATCCTGTCTGGAGCTTGGTAAATCGCCATTTTTGCCCAAGATGACATCATGATTGCAACATTCTTTACGTCTTCTCTACTAAATCCGTACTTTAACATCAAGTTGGCATTTTCTTCAGCAAGTTCCTCGATTTCCGCGTGGTTATCACGGTTAGATTCCCATTTAATAGTGCTATGAGTAATTTCGTGCATCATTAATTGGAGATCGGGGTTTTGTCGCTTGAATTTCTTCATTAATCCAATATGATCCATGTGTCGATGTGTAATGAAGCAATAATTTATATCCTTAATTTTCACGCCAATATCTCCAAGAGCAGAATAGAATAACTTGCTCCACTCAAGCATGTTCAAGCCGGCATCAATGAGGACGAGGTCTCCATCAACATCATATAAATACACGCAAGCATACTTTACTTCGAAGGGCACGGTAATTTTTATCTGGTAAACATCTTCTATCTTGTTTACTTCCGATGTAAATTTGAAATCCTTGAACAAATTTTTTACCTAACGATCTCTATTACAATGAATAATATAATGAAATTAGGAAGTTATTTTTAGTTTTCACAATTGGGAAACTTGATTATCATGAGTGAAAAAATGAATTTTCTTTTTATCATGACAGATCAGCATCGCGCTGATTGCTTGAGCTCTTACGGACATCCTATATTAAAAACGCCTAACATCGACTCGATTGCAAATGGCGGGGTGCGATTCACGAATTATTTTTGCAACACGCCAATTTGCATGCCAAACAGGGCAAATTTTTTTACCGGTTCGTATCCTAGCATTCACGGGGTTCGATCGAACGGGATAAACTTAGATCCCGCGCGACCAGTTTTTTCAGAGATGTTGCGGAAGAAAGGATACCACACAATGACGGTTGGCAAGCATCATTTCAACTATTTTAGCCGTTCCACGAGAAAAGATCCCTCCATTGAAGACTTGTTTAAATGGTTGCATGGGGACCTTACTTCTAAAGACGTTCCTTCTCCTTGGTACGGTTTTGAAGACGCCATTCTTGTGATTGGCCATGGAGATTTTATGGCGGGGCATTATAGCGAATGGGTAAAAGAAAAGGGATTCGATATGCACGAATATGCGTTGAGTAAACCTCAAGCGTTGAACGAAAACTATTACCAAACATCTCTTTCAGAAGATTTATATCCAACGACTTATATCACCGATAAAACCATCGAAGCCATCCAACAACACGCGGAGGGGAAGAACGAAGATAAACCCTTCTTCCTTCATTGCTCGTTTCCCGATCCTCATCATCCCGCATGCCCTCCAGGCAAATATAAAGACATGTTCAAGCCGGAAGATATCGAACTCCCCTCGAATTTTGGAGACGCCAATAAACTCCTGGATCACGAATTTCTAGGCCCGCACATCAAGGATGCTCGCTTCAGGCAACTCCTTCCACAGATGGTTGACGAACAAACGGCAAAAGAATTTACTGCCTTGACCTATGGGGCGATCGTGATGATAGACGATGGCGTGGGAAGGATTTTAAATGCTCTAGAAAAATCTGGTCTTGCAGATAACACCATGGTTATGTTTACTAGCGATCACGGTGATTACATGGGCGACCACGGCGTAATTCTAAAGGGGCCCGCTCATTATCGCGGAGTTATTAACATGCCTTTGCTGTGGAAAGTTCCGGGAGTGACGAAAACGAGCGTTTCAGACTCGTTAATCTGTACCGTTGATCTTCCAAGAACCATACTACCGCTATTAGGCGTACCAGAAAGACAAATTCCACTGACATTCCAAGGTGTTGATGTCACATCAATCTTGAAAGATCCTGAAGCCAAAGTGAGGGATAGAATCCTCATCGAACACGACGAAGAGCTGGCGGCTGATAAAATAATGAGAGTTCACTCTTTGGTAACCGAGCAACACCGATTGACAATATACAACGAATATGAAACAATGGGAGATCTTTTCGACCTTGAAAATGATCCAGAAGAAGTCAATAACTTATGGGACTCGGATGTAAACTTGAGAAACAACTTAGTGGATAAGCTCTTGCGAGAAACCGTTAAAATTCGACCGAGATCTCCCAAAAGAGTTGCATTCAATTAAAATAATTGTGAGATTTTAAAAAAGTAGAAACAATAAAAATTTTTTATAATATTTC
>JAEORV010000539.1 GCA_016840695.1 Promethearchaeota archaeon | reverse complement strand
GAGCATTAGGCAAATTTTCAACCGCGTCAAATTTACTTAAGAAAGACTTGTTTAGACAATTGGTTCCATCTATTATTAAATCTTCAAGATAATCGTCGCTACCTCGAAGGATGCCATATAGCTTCAGGGATTCTAAGATGTTAAATTGCGTGATTGTAATACCGTTGATGCTATTTAACGTGATATTGTTAAGGCCAACAGTGAAATCGACCTTGGCATCTGCAAAAAGACCTTCGATTAGCCAATTAGTAAGATTAGTAAGACCATTTAAGGAAACAGTTGCGTTTACAAGATTATTCAAGTTTCCTGCAGACATGGACATTGCTGCACCTCCATAACCCATTCCTATTAAACCTATTGATGACCCATTAACAAACTCCAAGGTCTTCAAATATTGAATTCCATCTTCAATTATAGGAGTGATATAATCCTCTCGGGGGAATAAATCCATCTCACCAGTGCTCATTCCTTGACCTGGCAAGTCAATTGATAATACAACGAAACCCCGCTTAGCTAACTCAACGCACCACGGACTCATTGATTCTCTACTCATGCCTATTTGAAAATCATGACACGCTATTATTGCGGGATAAGTGTTATTGGAGAATTTTGGTGAAGGTTGAAACAGATCTCCTACGATAATATTTATTTTACCATCATCATTTGAAAAACCTTCACTCGTATAGGAAACAGTAGTTATTACAACTTCGTTGTTGGTAAAAGGTGCAAATTGCGAACCCGCTATTATTACAAAATTTGGTAATATAATGAAAAACGAGGTAAGCATTAAAACGCCAATTAATACATTTTTTTTACTTCCTAACAAGAAATCCTTAAACTTCATAATTATTTATTAAGAAAACGAAGTGGAAAATAAAAATCATTACATTAACGCAAGAGTTACCACACAATTTGATCGTAATGGCAGTTTTCACATTCTATCGATTCTCCCTTCATGGGAAATGATTTGAGAGCTAAACCACAATTCTTACACTCTAAATCGTAAATATCAGCTGCTGATTTAACAATCCCAGTGCTTAAAATTCTTCTTTTAAGGTCATTTGAGATTATCGTCGCAAGTGATACTAAAAATTCAGGATTCTTGGATGTAATGAGAAATTCAATTTTATTAGCTTCGAGTTGCCCAATAACCAACACCTCAAATTGGTTTGAAGTCTCAATTTCATTCTTGTTCCAACATTTTCCGAAATACCATAGGACTTTTTTATCGATGTCTTTCGCTATGAGTTGCATGTTGTGAAATCGCAAGATTTGCTCCATTATATTGAAATACAAATCTTTTTTGTCTTCATCGTCTTCTCCTTCAATTCCAACGCCATAACTTTTTAAGGCTTTCTTAAAGTTTTTATCATCGTATATTTCTCCTATCTTAGAGCTCGGAATTATAGTCTTTTCTATGGTTAACGGGGGAACAACAATATCTACTGGATCTGAATTTAACACTCTCACATAATCTTGATAGTTCACAAAATTTACGTATGTACGAATTTCTCCCTTATGATTCAGGGTTTTAGGGATTAAATACAAATTAATTTGTTTTTTGGTGTTTTTTGGTAATTCGTCAAAATCTAATTTAACTTGTTGGGCTTTATCTTTATCAGCTTCAAATTCATCCTCAACAATCGTTGGAGGAGAACACCGATGCAACTCTAAAAAAGCAGGAAATATGATTTTAATCTTTATATTAGTAATTGATTTAGAACTTTGATTAATGAGCATTATTGAATATCGATAATTTCCTCCGTATGGCTTAATTTCATAAACTAATTTGATCTTATCCTCTTGTTCAACCGATTCTAAAGCCACTGCTTCTTTTTTTAAAGTTTCTTTTACATCCTGCTTGAAAAGAATGAGGCTTTGTATTTTCGATGGGTCAGAATCGTTTTGATTATTAGTCATGAAACCACGCGTCTATAATGAAATAATACGATTTACTACTTTAATAAATAACATTTCTATTTTATATTTTTTTGAATAAATTTTTTGGGATTTTTAACAAAATTGTTGAATCTATCACTTGTGTGAATGGGACTTGTTTCGAAATTAATGTTATGAATGGATTATCTTATTTAAATCATCCATGATACCTACTTCAGTTTAAAATTTTAAAAAAAATTAATTACATACGAATGTTTATACGAAATATCTACTTGTAAAAAAACATAATTTTTGGAATAATCATAATGTCAAAAAATACGGAATCTATTGATAAAAATAGCTTAGATAAAGTACCACTAAAGGAAAAATTAGCTTATGGATTTGCCAATACACCAGGTACGTTCTATGGTGCGGTCATGGGCGTCATACAGTCGTTTTATTATGGATGGATGGGTTTGACTACCTTATGGATAGTGATTGCCCAAGTTTTCTATGCCGTCTGGAACGTTGTGAACGATCCCTGGTTCGGGAATAAAATTAATAATACTAAATATATCAATAAGAAGACTGGAGAGACGCAGAGATATATTCCCTATATTAAATTTGGGGCACCACTTTTTAGTTTATGTTTTGCTTTAGTGTTTTTTCCTCCAGATTTCTTAAGAGGACAACCAGACACACTAACGATTCAAGTATGGTTATT
>JAEORV010000538.1 GCA_016840695.1 Promethearchaeota archaeon | reverse complement strand
TATAATAATGAAAAGAAGGAGATGAGAGAGGGGAGTGAAATGAAAATGAAAAAAGTAAATATTTCTTCAATTGGCTCTGATAAGAATAAATCATCGAAATATCTTGTTATTGGAGTTATTATAGCGGTTATTTTTGGTTCAATTATGGGCATCAGCAGATCTTTAGCTTTAAATGCGGATAGCTGGAAAACATATCAGGATCTTGAAAACGACGAAAATTACGATAAAGGATTATATGGATATCAAGATTTTCTTATTAAACAAAGAGAAATTGCCCTAACACACGCTTGGATGGAACAACAACAAATCATTTTTGTAACTTTAGCGCAAATTGGAGTAAATATTGGTCTTATTTGTATTTTTATAGGATTTATCGGATTTGCGGTTAATGACTCTTTAGACGAGAGAACAAGGAGAGTTTCATTGCTTCTCGCTTCTGTTGTATTGTTTGTTCTGATGTTCACGATCTTCTTCTCGCAGATTCAAATAGATATCAACTAATAATTTTTTTTTTAAATTTTTTTATATTCTAATTATTATTGGACTTAATATTAGCAATCTAAAAGTTTAAACTGTAAGTCGTCTATAATTATTTATATAATTTTTACTCGAAGTTAATGCATTGAAAAATGGATGAAGACTTTTTTAGAGCGGAGATTAATAGGAAATCGATATTCAGGCAAGCCAGCACGCTTGATTTGAGTTATGTACCACCTAAATTATATTGCCGAAATGAAGTTATTAAATCATTAATTCACGCTTTTCGAAGAATTTTAGAAGAAAAGGATCAACCATCAATAAATTGCTTGATCGTTGGTAAAGGAGGGGTAGGGAAAACCGCAACAGCCAAATTCTTTGGAAACATGTTTAAAAAAACAGCGATAGAAAAAGATGTAAGTATCTTCGTTGAGATTTATAATTGTATTAATTTTAGGACAAAGAGTAAGATTATTCGGGATCTGCTGGCAAAATACACCCATTCCTCAGGTAGAGGATTTAGCGACGATGAAGCGCTTAAACTAATTTTAACAAAACTCATCCGAGAAAAAGGATACATGCTTTTAATCATTGACGAAGTTCACCTTCTAAAATCAGACGAAATCTTAGCGTTCTTAGATATCGCAGAGACTTTCGGCCATCAAAACGCAAAACTTTCTATTTTACTGATATCAAGAGAAAACGATTGGATGAAAATAGAAACTGAAAGAGTTTTGAGCAGGTTGAACGAAAAATTCAAGTTAAAACCTTATAACTTCGATGAATCCATGCAAATTTTACAATATAGGAGCGAATTAGCGTTTAACGATCCTCCTAACGATGATATCTTGGGATTTATCTCACAAATAGTGGTTGAACATGAAAACATGAGACACGGAATAGAAATCCTGAGAAAAAGCGGTTTATACGCAGATAAAAAAGGTTTAGATGAATTCACATCTGAAATTATTAGAGATGCAGCGAATGATGTTTATCCCACCTTTAGGGGCGATATTATTGATCAACTAAATGACCAAGAACTTTTAGCGTTATATGGAATCGTGAAATCATTAATCCAAAATGACGAACCATACACTTTAGTAGATGACGCCTTCGAAGAATATGAAGCAGCTTGCGAGAATTATTCTGTTGAATCTCATGTGAAAATGAGCTTTCGCAAGTATGTTCGACAGTTAAACGACCTCAAGATCATCGCATCTCGCACTGTAAGAATAGAAGACGTTCAGCGTGGAAGGCACTTAGAGATCACTTTATTAGACATTCCAGCATCAAAACTAGCGGAATTACTAGAAGACATGTTTGAAAAGAAATTTTCAAAATAAAAGTGATTTATATTTTCAAATTAAATTTAAATCATTAAATAACTATGGCTTCCCCATTAAAATCTCAGAAAACTAGACTCAATAGTCATTTGATAATTATCTTTATTATCATGTTTACTGAAGTGCTGGGCTTCAGCATGGTTATTCCCGTAATTCCTTTTTTAGGCTTATCATTAGGTTTAAACGCCTTTGAAGTAGGCTTGATCATGAGTGTTTTTAGTTTTAGTCAGTTAATTGCTAGCCCAGTTACAGGCAAGCTTAGTGATCGTTTTGGCAGGAAACCTATTTTAATTGTGAGCCAGACCAGTACTTTAATTGGATTTTTACTTCTTGGTTTTGCAAATTCAGTCTGGCTTTTAGTTGCTGCACGTCTTGTTGATGGACTCATAGGTAGTAATATGACCGTGAGTCAAGCATATATTAGCGATGTAACATCTCCGCAAGATCGAACAAAAATCTATGGATATTCGAGTGCAGTCTTCGGAGCAGGGCTAATTTTTGGTCCTGTTATTGGAGGAACATTAGCAGCAATAAATTATTCCATTCCCATGTTTTTTGCCGCATCAGTAACCCTAATTTCTATAGTTTTAGTGATCGTATTCCTACCAGAATCATTGACATTGAAAAAGGAGAAAGTTAAAATAAAATTTAACGATATTGTTCCCATCAATGAAGCAAAACGCTTTTTCAAAGATTCATATGTGCGAAAGGTCTTACTACTCTTATTTATCTATAATTTCGGATTCATGCTTTTTATGGCAAGTTTCCCATTATTTGCAGATAAA
>JAEORV010000537.1 GCA_016840695.1 Promethearchaeota archaeon | reverse complement strand
CATCAATTTCATCAAAAAAAATTATACATGGTGCTGCTGTTTTTGCTTTTTTAAAAATTTTTCTTACAGCTTTAGCACTATCACCTACCCATTTTGATATTAGTTCAGGACCTTTCACTGAAATGAAATTTACATCAGTTTCGTTTGCAAGAGCTTTTGCTAAAAGAGTTTTACCCGTTCCAGGTGATCCGAATAAAAGAATTCCTTTTGGGGGTTTAGATTTCATGTAGTTGTAAAAATTAGGATACTTTAGTGGCCACTCAATTGTTTCTATTAGTTGCTGTTTTGCATCTTCTAATCCTCCAATATCATCCCAATTTTCCGATGGTTTTGTGAAAAACACTTCTCTTAAGGCAGAAGGTTCGATTTTATTTAATGCTTCGAGAAAATATTCCATTTTAATTTCAAGAGTGTTTAATATTTCTTGAGGAACTGGCTTCTCTAAATTAAAATTTGGTATGATTTCTCTTATGGCAAGCATGGCTGCTTCCTTGCATAAGGCTTTGATGTCCGCTCCAACGAACCCATAAGTTTTCTGAGCAATCAATTGTAAATCTACATCATTAGCTAGTGGCATTCCTCGAACATGTATTGACAAGATTTCTGATCGTCCATTCATATTTGGGACTCCAAGTTCAATTTCCCTGTCAAACCTTCCAGGTCTTCTCAAGGCGGAATCGATATTATTGATTTTATTAGTAGCACCGATTATTATTATTTCGCCTCTGCTTTCTAATCCATCCATTAATGCGAGTAATTGAGCAACTATTCTTAATTCGACTTGCCCTTTACCCTCTTCTCGTTCAGAAGCTATAGAATCTAATTCATCAATAAATATTATGGTAGGAGCTTTTTCTTTTGCATCTTCAAAAATCTTTCGTAGATTTTCTTCACTCTGACCAAAAAACCTGCTCATTATTACAGGACCACTTATAGATATGAATTGAGCATCAGTTTCAAAAGCTACTGCCTTAGCTAATAAAGTTTTTCCACACCCTGGGGGTCCATAGAGTAATACTCCTTTAGGAGGATCTATCCCTATTCGAGTAAATACTTCAGGATGCCGAATAGGTAATTCAATCATCTCTCTAACTTTTCGAATTTCTTCTTCCAAACCACCAATATCTTCGTAGGAAACTCCTTCATGAAATTTCTCAATTTCTTCTTCTAATTCACTTACTGCTTCATATTTAAATCTTGTAGCTTTTAATGGTTCGCTTTTTATGATATCCTCTGCTTTATTTTCAGAAAACTTAATTTTAGTTCCTAAATGAATCTTAACCGCAGCATGTTTAGGCGAATAATCCACTACTACTAAATCTATTCTATGACCCATTGCATAAAAGCTTAGACGGTCATTTTTTGTAATAACACGATTTTCTAATTTTCTTACTAATTGTTGTACATCTCTTACTAAATATGAGGCATTTAATATAGTAAATGTAATCTTTTCTGCTAAACTAGCTGCAATCTTTTCAATCTCTACAAAATCATCTATAGAAGCATTTAAATTCCTTCTCAAAGAAGGATCAAGGCGAATAGTGTTAGTTCCCATATCTTCAGCTTTTCCTGTCATGAGAATTGCTGCGGTCTTTTTGTTTGCAATAGGATGGCTAATTTCAATCACATCACCGGATTTTAAATTTAACTCGGTAATTATGTTCGGATCTATTCTTATTATCCCTCTCCCTGCGTCTTCTTTAAACGCATCTTTAATCCTAATCATTTTAATTTCGTTTGAATGTTTGAATTTTGCATCCATTTTATTACCACCCTTATGTTTTTTAATAAAATAAAAGAAAAATATTAATTTCTTTGTTGATTTGCTATTTTTTCTTTTGCTTGCTTAAAATATCTTTTGCCACATCAAATGCATGATTATAGTCAAAAACCTTCATGCCTTTAGTGTTAGCTGCTTCTTTCAAGATGGCCCCTTCAGAATTGGATTTCAATCTCCCTAGTGAAAGAGCCCCAATACAGAAAATTCCAGGATATATTTCCTCGTTATAATGTTTCGGTTTAAGTCCCGCAATTCCATAGGGTGGAACAAGATTTATATCAATAACTATCTTTGTACCAGTAAGTTCTTGAATTAGGCCCTCAGACAGTATTTCTATACCTGCTGCAGCTAAACACCAAATAATATCCGCATTCATAGCCGCTGTTAATTTTTCTTCAGGATTAGGAGCAAAAATTCCTTTTATTTCTGTTGCTCCAGATCCAGCCTCCTCTGTCAAATCATTCGCTAAATTCGTGATAAATTCTTCGCTGGACTTATCCCATGTTTCTACGATACTTGTCAAGCATCCTAGTTTTGCTCCCAATATTGCAGCAATTCGTCCTACAGGACCAGCTCCAAAAATAACTACTCTTTTACCTTTAATGTCTTCAATTCCATGAAATTTAAGGGCGACGTTAATAGTCATAGCAACAACGGCAGAAGCAGTCGTGTGGGAGCCCCTAGGATCAATAATCACAGGACATTCAAATGGCGGAACTAAAGATTTCTTCACTGCTTTAGCGATCTTTTCTCCTTCTTTAACATTTGATCCGCCGATAAAAAAAGTAGTTGGAGCATTTGGTTTTTTTGAAAAAATTGCATCTT
>JAEORV010000010.1 GCA_016840695.1 Promethearchaeota archaeon | reverse complement strand
TTACCAATTGAAACCTTATAATTAAACCTATCGTTCAATTCTTCATTTAACACCCAGGTCTGAGGACATACTAGGTAACACAACCCACAATGGAGGCAATTATCTTTATTACTATAGACAGGAGGACCTGACTCTGACATTTCTATTGCTTTTAATTCAGCAGCCGAACAAAAACTCACGCACCCTCCACATTCACCACAGATTCCTTTATCGTGGACTTCCTTTATTAAATCTTCAAACGATTTTGGTATGATTTCACTAACCATTTTTTTTCTACTCTTCTATTATTAATTATAACAGATTATTTTTTAACGATCTCCATGCATTTTTCTCAATTCTGCTTGAGAAAACACTGGTCCATCGATACATACAAATTTTTCACCAATATTACACCTTCCACACTTTCCGATTCCACATTTCATTCTCATCTCTAAAGACTCTAGAATCTGTTCGGGTTGAAAGTTCAATTTATCAAGGACATCTTCAGTAGTTTTTATCATTATTGGAGGTCCACACACGATTGCTACGGCATTCTCAGGAGAGGGGCTAACAGCCTCAACTATAGGAGCTACGAAACCTACCCTTCCGTCCCACCCTTCTTCAGCACAATCAATGGTCAATGCCACATCTATGTCTTCCATTCTCTCCCATTTCATTAAATCGTCTTGATAAAGAATTTCTGAGCAGTTTCTATTCCCATAGATCACCGTGATATCTTTAAAATTGGCCCGATTATCTTCGTGCAACATGTAATATACTAAAGAACGCAAGGTCGAAAAGGCAAATCCTCCCCCTATGACTATGATATTTTTTCCTTTTAATTCTTCAATCGGCCATCCGTTTCCTAAGGGACCCCTGACACCGATAATATCTCCCACCTCACAATTATGAATCGCTGAAGTGACGGTTCCCATCTTTTTAATGGTAAATTTGATCGATCCCTTTTCTGTAGGAGACGATGCAATACCTATGGGACACTCACCTTTCCCAATTAAGCTGATTTCGGCAAATTGTCCTGGAATGTAATCAAATTTTTCTTCGTCTTCCTTGTTCTTAAACACCAATTCATAGGTTTTAATATCATTAACTCCATTTTCTGATACAATGGATTTTATGGTTGTTAACATTGGAATATACGGGCTAAGCAACAACAACTTCCTCCTTTTTATTCTCATTTTTTATAGCATTTATCTTCTTGATGATCTCTCTCAGATCGTTATTAACGGGACATAAGTGAATGCACCTTCCACATCCAACGCATCCTATTAAATCATAATTTTTTGGGTAATAGTTAAACTTATGTAAAACACGGTTCCTGCATCTCTCGATTTTAGTGTTTCGAGGATTATGACCGCTCGTTTCAAGGGTGTAAAGACAAAACTGGCATGTGTCCCATATACGAACTCTTTTACCCCTATTATTATAGTGATCTACATCCTCAACTACGTCAAAACACGTGCAAGTTGGACATAAAAAAGTGCAAGTACCGCAACCGAGACAATTTTCGCTCACTTCTTTCCATAATGGATGATTAAAACTTGGATCTAAAATCTCTGCCGTGTGTTGAAGATCGAGCTTAGTAGAAATTAAAGATTCCGCCTTCTTCGAAAGCTCTTCCGCTTTTTGTAGATCATCATTATTAGCTTCAGATAGCCAAGCTAATTTATCAATGATGGCTTTTCCCGTCTCGCTTATTGGATTTACAAGGTAATTCTCACCTAAATCTGTAAGAAAAATGTCAACATCATCTTTTCTGTGAGGATGCCCGTTATAATCGAGAGACGTGCAGAAACAAGTGGCTCTTGGAGTATTACAGGCCAATCCTATGACGACAGTATTCTCTTTTTTCTTCATAAATAAATCGTCCTTAAACTGACCAAAGTTGAAAAAGGTTTCCAATAAACTAAAACTATACGCATCGCACGGACGAACGCCAAATATGAGGATTTTTTCCTCTAGATCTGTTCTTGGTTCTATTTCAATGTTTTTTTCATCGATTTTATATGAAAAGAGTGTTTCCATTCTAGGAAATAATATTTCTTTTGGTGGAATTTTTGAATTAAGATATTCAAGTTCTATATCTTCGGGATTTGTAATTTTCTTAAAAACTATGTTTCCCTTAACTTTCGTTGGCGCATAGAAACTGTAATATCTTGATAAATCTTCGTGTAATTGCTTTACTTGGTCTTTCTTAAGTATTTTTTCCTTCACTTTTTAACTCACCACATTAATGCTCTCCTAACATGAAATCTTCCGAATCTTCCATTTTTTGAGTCATCATTGGAGGCATCACGTCAAGACTTAAACCGGCAGTAAAATCAAATCTTTCTTTCACGATTTTTTCTAATTTTCTGTTGATTAACTTTAGATCTATTCCCATGGGACAAACACTACTACAAGCACCACACCCTACGCACCTCCCTGCCATATGCATTGCTCGAACCAAATGAAAGACGATTATATCTGACATTTCTGAGGTTTTTCCAAACCATATGGGTTTATTTTGATCGACAAAACAGAGATTACAATAGCACATGGGACACGCTTCTCGACACGCATAACACCTCGTGCAATCACTCAGAAGTTCTGTAATGACCTCCCATTTCTCTTCAGGTGTTTTTGATTCGTATTCTGACAAATCGGAAAAGTCATCTTCCACGGATGAAATTTCGATCGATTCTCCAACTATAACATCAGAGAGCGAAGAAGACATAGGGGGAGATTTCACCTTACATGTCTTGCATAATTCATTTAAGTAATCTTGATATGGTAAAACTTCTTCAAAATCTTTTCCCTTAACAATCACCTGATCGTTTGAAACCGAAATTTCAAGTACTTCTTTTTCTCCCAGTTCCTTTTCAATTCTTCTTCGGTTCACAACCCCATTGCAGGGGATTCCTATGATCTTTATTTTTTCGGGATCAACTTGTTTTTCTTTTGCTAAATGGATCAGGGCTCTCGCAACGCACCCTTTTGAAACGATTCCTACTTTTAATTCAACTTTTTCGTTATCAACGAATTCAGTGAGTGGTGGTACTACATATCTCGCAAGGTTTACATAACATAGATTATCCCAAATTAAACTATCGATATCTTCAACATTTTTAATAAATATTGGAGATGAACTCAATGGAACCGTACCACGCGCATATCCTATGATTACGTCGACTTCCTTCTCTATAAGTAAACTTCTCGCGACCTCTCTCATTTTTTTCTCAATTTCTACATTTTCAGCTTGAATATCTCCCATTTGTTTCACCATTTTTTTTCAAATTTTTTATTAGGACCTAGTTTCTTTACTAACTCAGAAATCTTTCTGATCATAACCGCAAATAACTCTCCTTCAGCGGCAGAAGCCCACATAAAGTGGACTCTGTCGGGTTCAATTCCAATAAAATCCAGGAGTTCTTTAACTATGGCAAATCTCCTTCTAGCCACTAAATTCCCGCTAATATAATGACAATCCCCTGGATGACAGCCTGAAACAACTACACCGTCCCACCCATCAATCAAGCTCTTTATGATGAAGAATGGATTAATTCTTCCAGAACATGGAACCCTTACAACTCGAATAGTTGGGGGATATTGTATCCTGCTTACGCCTGCTAAATCGGCTCCAGCATAAGAGCACCAATTACATAAAAATGCTATTATTTTTGGCTGCCATTCCTCGTCTTGTTTTGACTCTACAACTGCTTTGTTCATTTTTAAACCCTCCCGGTTATCATTTCAAATATTTGTTCACTCGTAAATCCTGCAATATCAATTGCGGAGCACCTGCAATTTCCCGAACAGGCACCACATCCTTTACAGAGTGCTTTATTTATAGAAGCGACAATTCCAAACCTTCTATCTTCAATGAGTTCAATGGCGTTATACGCACAATTTTCAATGCACATTCCACATCCACTACACCGCGCCATATCCACGCTGGCAACTTTTCCTTCTGCCTCCACTTCGTCCTTTGAAAGAATAGTACACGCTCTTGAAACTGCAGCGTTTGCTTGAGAGATGGAGTCCTCAATAGTCTTTGGACAATGCGCTAAACCCGCAACAAACACGCCTTCGGTGGCAAAATCAACTGGGCGAAGCTTCACATGAGCTTCCAAGAAAAAGTGATCCTCATTTAGTGGTACTTTTAATATCTTAGCAAGTTCCTCGTTTGCTTCTCCTTGTGCTACAATACCCGCACTCAAGACTAATAAATCTGAACTAATCGTGATCTTTCCCATTTTAGGACTTGTAACTTCAATTTTTAAATTATTTCCCTCGGATGTAACTTCTGGAAGAATTTTTTCGTCGTAGCGAATAAATACTATTCCTGCCGCCCGAGCCTTACGGTAGTAAAGTTCTTTGAAACCATAGGTTCGTATGTCTCTAAATAAAATAACTACTTCTAAGGATGGATTTAGTTCCTTTGCTTTAATAGCATTTTTTATAGCTTCCGCACAGCACATCTTGCTACAATAAGGATGTTCTTCGTTTCTTGAACCCACGCACTGGATCATTACTACGGATTTTTTATTATTAATCTCGTCTGTAGTGTTTATTAATTTTTCAAAATCAGATTGTTTAATCACTCTACTATCTTGACCATACAAGTATTCTTTTGGTTCATATTCGTTCGCACCAGTTGCAACAACAACCACACCATGGTCAAATTCAACCCGCTCTTTTGAAGGTCCGTGAAGTATTGATGATTTAAAATTACCTATGTATCCATCAATATTTTCAATCTCAGCTTCGGTATATGCGTGAATGAATTTGTGAGTTGTTACATTATCGATTAAGTTTGATAAGTATTCTTGGACATTTCCCTCTTCAAGAGTGGTATAAATATGTCTTGCGTGTCCACCAAATTCCTTACCCTTTTCTACTAAATATGTTTCATATTCTTGGGACGCAAAGTTAAACGCAGCTACCATACCCGTGATTCCACCACCAATCACCAATGCTTTTTGAGTCACTGGCAGTTTTATCCGTTCTAAGGGTTGAATATCGCGAGCCTTATTCACGGCCATTCTTACTAAATCTTTTGCTTTTTCTGTTGCTTTTTCAGGCTCGTGCATGTGAACCCAGGAACATTGATCCCTGATATTTGCCATTTGAAACAAGTATCTATTCAAACCCGCTTCTCTTATCGTTTCTTGAAATAAGGGCTCGTGCGTTCTCGGCGTACACGAGGCAACTATAACACGATTAAGATTATATTCTAAAACTTTTTCTTTAATAATAGTTTGGGTGTCTGCTGAACAAGTGTAAAGGTTTCTGTCGGCTAATACGACATTTGGTAGAGTTCCTGCATAGCGTGTTACTTCTGGTACATCTACATACCCTCCTATATTTATTCCACAATGACATATAAAGCAACCAATTCTTGGTGGTTGCCCTGCCACGTATATCTCTGGGGGAAGTACTTTTTCAGTTATGAGCGTGTCTCTCTGATCGTATAGTAATTGGTTTACACATCCCGCAGCGGCACTTGCCTGAGTTACCGTTTCAGGAATATCCTTTGGGGATGTAAAAGCACCACACGCAAAAATACCTCGCTTAGATGTTTGAACAGGATTGAATATATCGGTTTTTGCGAAATTGAATTCGTTTAGTTCAATTCCAAACATCTCTCCGAGATATTTTCCGTCGTCAGGTGGATTCAATCCTACCGAAAGCACGACCATGTTAAAGTTTTCTTTAATGATTTCTCCATTCTCAGCTTCGTAAGTCAAGATCAAATCTTTAGTTGTTTTATCCTCTTCTATATGAGAGATGCGACTACGTATGTAACGAACTCCATATTCTTCTTGAGCACGATTAATGTACTTGTCAAAGTCTTTACCATATGCCCGAATATCCATTGAAAATATTGTTGGATTCACTTGATCCATGTGTTCTTTGGCAATTACGGCTTCTTTTGCGGTGTACATACAACAAACGGATGAGCAATAAGGTTGTCCGTCTTTAAACTCGCGAGATCCTATGCATTGAAGAAAGGCCACCTTTTCTGGAACGTCTCCATCTGAAGGGCGTATGATTTTACCCGAATATGGACCACTTGCGCTCAATATTCGCTCAAATTCGATGCTCGTGACAACATTCTTGTACTTTCCATACCCATACTTATTTCCCTTGGCAGGGATAAATTCGTCAAAACCAGGTGCTAACACTATTGCGCCTACATTAAGGTCCACTTCTTCGTCTTGCTGATCATATTCAACGGCTTTTGCCTTACAGACGCCTAAACAGATCCCACAACCTATACAGTAATCTTTATTGATGGCATATATCAGTGGTACCGCTTGAGGATATTTTACTGAAGTTGCGCTATACTTAGCCAATCCTTCGTTAAAAACATCAATCGCTTCCACGGGACACGCTTTACCACATACTCCACAACCAGTGCATTTATCCATATTTACATAAAGCGATTTCTTTAAAACCTTAACCGTGAAATTTCCCGCTTCACCCTTTACATCAAGGATCTTGCAGTTGATGCTCAAGTCGATGTTTTGATGCCTCCCCGTTTCAACTAACTTTGGAGAAACTATACACATGGCGCAATCGTTTGTTGGAAAGGTCTTATCTAATTGTGCCATCACACCACCGATACTGGTAGTGGATTCAACCAAGTATACCTTAAATCCAGCGTCACCTAAGTCTAACGCCGTTTGCGATCCTCCAATCCCGGCTCCAACCACTAAAACTGCTCCAACTTTATCCATTTTTTTGTTCCTCCTAAGTCCTCATATATATAGGGGTTATACCTACAATCTCTTGCATGTCTACTTGAGCACGTCCCTTTAATATCAATATATTTTCTAATATTTCACTAGGATCAATTTCAATTTCAAGCGCTAAATCCTTTACAGATTTAGGATCTTTATTTAATGATAATAATATTCTTGCGCGTATGTACTCGTCATGAATTGCAGAATCAAATATTTCATTGAACTTTTCTTCGGGGACAAGTTCGCCATACGCATTTTCTTCTTCAATTAACTTGCGTTCTCTTCCAACTAACGCCCTCATTCTATCTGTACCCGCAGCGACTTCCATCGCCATTAATTTAATTAGTAAATTCTCATCGGGATTCTCTCCACTAACAGGAGATGGACCAAGCTCCCTGATATGATCGATAAAATCGGATACAACTTGACCAAACCTCACGCCCTCTGACGCAGACACCCAATCTAATCTAATTCTATTGTCAAGATCTATCATCTTGAGGAATTTCACAGTCATGTCGAACTTCTTTTCTGCCTCGTAATTGCCCTCGAGATAATGACAATCTCCTGGATGACAACCCATTACGAATACTCCATCTATCCCTTGTTGAAGAGCTTGAAATATGAACATTGGATCGACTCGACCGCTACACATCACTCTTATCACTCTCATGTTTGGTGGATATTGGATCCTACTTACCCCTGCCAAATCGGCTCCCGCATAAGAGCACCAATTGCATAAAAAACCCAGTATTTTTGGTTCAAAACTCATTATACTGCCCTCCCTCCATATGCGTAAATCTCGGATAATATCTGCTCGTTTGTAAAGTGCCTTATCACGATTGCTTGTTGTGAGCATGTAGCCCCACAGACACCGCAACCTTTACATACGGCCTGAATTATTTCAATCTCGTCATCTTCATTTTTTATAATAGCCTTATATGGGCACACTTTTATGCAGACTTCACAGCCAGTGCATAAAGATTTATTTAATTCGGGTAAGTGGGAAGTTGCGCCTTCTACTTCAATAGATTCGTGAGATAATATCGTGCTTGCTCTTGAGGCAGCTGCGTATCCTTGAGTTATCGCTTCAGTAATGTCCACGGGCCATTTAGCTGCGCCTCCTATGAACACCCCATCAGTGGCAAAATCGTTCGGGCGTAATTTCACGTGTGCTTCCAAAAAGAACTTATTAGCTTCTAATGGAACCTTCAATAATTGTGCAAGTGCTTTATTATCATCGTTTGCAATCAAAGGCGTTGATAACACGAGTAAATCGTAAGGCACGATCATTTCTTCTCCTATGTACTCGTTATACACTTTCACGTGGTCTTCCTCCACGACGGGTTCTCTTTCAAGGGAGTATCGAATGAAAAGGACTCCCTTTTCCCTAGCTTTTCGATAGGTTTCTTCGTAATCGGTTCCAGGAGTATATAAATCCCTAAATAATATCGTGACATTTGTATTTGGATCTTTTTCTTTGATGATTAAAGCATTTGTCAGTGCGGTCATACAACACACGCTCGAACAGTAAGGACGCTCGTCGTTTCTCGAACCAACACATTGAATCATAATGACATTATTTGCGTTAATATCGTTATTTTTCATTTTTGTTTCTAATTCTTGTTGCGTGACTCTTGTTCTTCCATCGTATCCGTAAAGATCCTTGGGAACAAATAAACTTGCTCCCACTGCAACAATTATTGCTCCAACGGTTAATTTAACCTCGCTTCCGCCTTGGTCAATAACAACATCGTAATTACCTACAAATCCGTCTACTTCCTTTAACGTTGCTGAAGTGTACAAGGTTAAATTTGACGCTTTCTCGACATTACCTTTAATCTCGTTTAACAAAGTTGCAGCATCTAAATCGTGAGGAAATAATTTGTGAAGAGATCTCAACCTCCCTCCTAATTGATCCTCTTTTTCAATCAAGTGGGTGGTAAATCCCTGGTTATTCAAGTTGAGCGCAGCACTCATTCCAGCTACTCCTCCCCCAATCACTAAAGCCGCAGGGTTGATATCAACGGAGACTTTCTCGAGTGCTTCAAGTTTTGTTGCTTTTGCAGCTCCCATTCGGACCAAATCTTGTGCTTTTGCATACGCTCCCTCGGGATCTTTCATGTGTACCCACGTGCATTGGTCTCTAATATTTACAAAATTAAACAGGTATTCGTTCAAGCCTTCTTCAGCAATGCATTCACGGAACAATGGTTCGTGAGTTCTTGGAGTGCAAGACGCAACCACCACTCTATTCAGGTCATGTTCTTTGATTGCGTTTTTTATGGCATTCAAACCATTCTCTGAACATGTATATAAGTTATCTTCGAAATGCACGACATCAGGCAATGTCCCTGCATACTCCGCAAGTTTTTTGCAATCAATCAATCCACCAATGTTAGAACCACAATGACAGATGAACACGCCTACTCTAGGCTTTTCAATACCATTATCTTCTTTTTCTGCCATTTTTTTATAGGCCTCCTTTTATTACTTCAGCAGCTCTTGCAGCTGCTCCGCTTGCTTCTGAAACAGAGCGGGGAATATCCATTGGCTCGTGAACGCACCCACATGTGAAAATTCCGTCTTTACTTGTTTCCACGGGATAAAAGGGCTTGGTCTTGATGAATTTATATTCGTCCAATTCGACACCTAATGTGCCCGCTAAATTTTCAATCCCCTCCGGTGGAATGATGCACGTGGCCAAAACGACCAAATCTACTTTTAATTGCTTTATTTCAGCAGTGTCTAAATCTTCATACACAATAATCGGATTTTCTTCGTTATCTATTTGAACTTGAGCGGCCTTACTTTTCACGTATTTGATGTTATATTCTTCAGCGCCTCTCTTCAAGAAGTTTTGAAATCCTTTCCCGCCTGCTCTCATGTCTATGTAGAACACGTATGATTCCAATTCGTTGTTGTGCTCGTACGCAATCATTGCTTCTTTCGTCGTGTACATGCAACATATGGAAGAGCAATACTTTTTGCTTCGAATGTTTCGAGAACCTATGCATTGCAAAAACGCAATTTTTTTGGGCGTTTCTCCATCTGAAAAACGCTTGAGATGACCCTCTTGGGGGCCAGAGGCACATTCCATCCTCTCGAATTCTAGAGCCGTAACGACATTTCTATATTTCTTATAGCCGTAATTTTTCAACACCTCGTTTTCAACGTCTTCTATTAAATTATAGCCCGCTGCAACGATTATGGAACCAACGTCGTTTATAGTCACCACCTCGTCTTTCTGCTCGAAGTCAATAGCATCTCTCTCGCAATTTTTCTCGCAGATCCTGCATGCTTCCTTAGTTAAATACAAGCACTTTTCCTTGTCTATGGTCATTATCGCAGGAACTCCTTGAAGGTAATACATGTATATGGCCTTGCGCTTGCGCAATTGACGATCGAACTCGTCGTCAACTCTCATCGGACATTTCTCCGCACATATACCACAATTAATGCACTCATCTTCCTTTACGTAACGAGCGTGCCTGAGAACGTCCACCGTGAAATTTCCCGCAGTTCCTTCGACTTTTTGGACTTCTGAAAACGAATGTATCTTAATATTTGGATGCCTATAGCATTCTGACAACTTTGGCGCTAATATGCAGATCGAACAATCGTTTGTTGGAAAGGTCTTGTCTAATTGCGCCATGCGCCCTCCTATACACGGTTTCTTTTCAATCATGTCCACGTGGATGCCCATATCTGCCAAATCTAACGATGCCTGAATGCCCGCAATTCCTCCTCCAATTACTAAGGCACTTTTGGAAGCTTTTGCCAATTTTTACACCACTTTATTTTTTTACTAATTATGATTTTATTATGTTAGTTTTTATACTAATACTATTGATTATTTCATTGTAATTTCAATTGCAAATTGATCTTGATTTCATTCAAAAAATTGTATTTTCTCAAATAATACCTTCGGTTTAATCCTGTGGAAGTTAAATCCTAACTCTTCCGGTTTGAAGCCAAACGCTAACGCTACTAACTCTGAGAGATAAAAGATCGGAAACTCGTAGTTGCTCTCGTTCTTCTTGTTGAGCTCTCGCTGATTGAATTCGTATTGCTGATAACACGCTGGACACACCAGACCAACGCAATTTGCTCCAGACTCTTCGATGGCTTTTAGCTTGTTATCAATCATCAATAAAGACAATTCATTATCAGATTTTTCCACGGGGTTCCCACAACATTCTATCTTCAAGTCATAATCGACAGATTCTGCCCCCAGAGCTACGACAATCTCGTCAATCGTCTTGGGTTCGAATGGATCGTCCCATTGGATGATTTCTGACGGTCTCAAGTAATGACAACCGTAATGAACGGCAACCTTGAAGTTTTCTAAAGGCTTTACGACGTTTTCCTTTACTTTATCGAGATTTTCGTAGAGAACCTGCGCAAAGTGCTTGACTGGAGTTAACCCATCGTAACTCTTTCCGACGCTTTTCAAAACCTCGTTCACCTCGTTCTTGACTTTCTCGTCCTTGTTCAAGAAATGGTTCACGCCTTTTAAGGTTTCAACGCAACCAGAGCAAAAGGAAATCACGCCACCGTTATTGTTAGCTAAACTCAAGTTTCTTGCACCTAACGCAAGCCATGTTTTATGATCGATTAATTCAATACCAGTTGGATCAGGGCAACAACTAAATCCATCCACGTCGTTCAACTCTATACCTAATTTGTCGAATATTTTCCTCGCAGATGTTTCCAAAAATGGTAACCTCGCAGGTATAACACATCCTAAAAATATATCGTAACCCATCTTTTACTCTCGCCTCCTCGATATGTTTGCTTCAAAATTCGTTTCTTTGAATATCTTCTTTAACTCGTCAACTGGTGCAGTCTTTACGACTGGCAACCCTAATTTTTCGCGCCTTGTTGTTATTGCCTTGGAATATGGGATGGCCACGCCGTTCTCCAATACTGCTTGACCTTGCGTGTAAAATGCTTCGGGATAACTCCCCTTTTCAAAACACCTATTTTTTATCAAAGTGAAAATTTCCGTGAGTTCTACCTTTTGCGGGCATAACTCGACACACTTTTGACAGGTTGAACATAACCAAGGATTGGGATCCTGCGCGTCTATTAACCTTTCTTCAAGCCCCAGCAATGCTTCCTCAATTATCTTCCTCGGATTATATTTACCTTGCGTGATTAACGCCATGGGACACCCACCAGAACACGTCGAACATTGATAACAGTAGCTTAACGACGCATTGTGCTTCATGACCTCGTTCCTAAACTCAAAATTTATGACGCTCATGTCTATCTATTTCTCCATTATTTACATGTTTTTTAAGGCATTTCAATTCGATGATTATTAAATTTAATAATACACCCTTAAAAAGTTTTGAATTTTAATAATTATTTATTTTATTTGTTTTGATTATATTTAAAAGTAACCATTCCTAGTTGTTTTTGCAAAATTATTATCGAAGTTGATAATTTGCATAACCTTATTTTGGGTGTTTTTAATAATTATTATTAAATTTGATCA
>JAEORV010000536.1 GCA_016840695.1 Promethearchaeota archaeon | reverse complement strand
AGGAATTTTCGCTCCATTTTTATGAACTCTTAAATCTTGACGACGCAATCCTATACCACCATATAGAATTACACCTGCAATTAGCTTTTTCCTTTCTAATTCATTCATCATGTTCATTATTCATCACCTTGTCTAAATTAAATATGTGAACAAGATATATTTAAGTGTTTTGTTCGAGATACTGAACAATTTAATGAACAATAATGCTAGACTATCAACACCCATCGTGAAACCATGTTTCCGTAAACTTTATAAATTTTATGACATAGAGATCTTTATAAATAACATAAATAACAATAAAAAAAAATACGGTGAATAAAAAAAAATGGCACAATTAGGTGGCCAACCAATCTTTATTATGAAGGAAGGCACTGAAAGAACGCGTGGAAAAGATGCCATGCAAAATAACATCGCTGCTGCTAAAGTAATTGCTGAAGCTGTTAGAACTTCACTTGGACCTCGTGGAATGGACAAAATGTTAGTTGATCAATTCGGAGACGTAGTAATCACGAATGATGGAGCAACAATCTTAAAGGAAATAGACGTCCAACATCCAGCGGCTAAGATGATGGTAGAAGTTGCCAAAACTCAGGATTCTGAAGTTGGTGATGGTACGACTACTTCGGTCATTCTTGCAGGTGAATTATTAAAAAGAGCCGAGAAGTTATTAGCTCAAAAAATTCATCCAACAGTAATTACCGAAGGATTTAGGAAAGCTGCGGATAAAGCCGTTGAGATTCTCGATTCCATTTCAGTAAAAAGTGGTATTGACGATAAAAAAGGGTTAAAAGACGCAGCAATGACTTGCATGTCAAGTAAAATTGTTGTCGAATCGAAAGACATGTTAGCTGACATATGCATTGGAGCAATTGAAGCAGTTGCAGAAAAGGAAAACGGAAAATGGACTGCGGACATTGAAAAAGTCCAAATCCAAAAGAAAGAAGGAGACATGATAGATGATACGAGTTTAATTAAAGGTATCATCTTAGATAAGGAAGTAGTAAGTCCTGGAATGCCAAAAAGCGTGAAGGACGCAAAAATTCTCTTAATCCAGTCGGCTATAGAAATCGAAAAGACAGAATTTGACGCAAAACTCCAAATTACAAGCCCAGAACAAATTCAACAGTTCTTAGACGAAGAAGAGAAAATGCTTCGAACAATGGTCGATAAGATCGTAAACAGTGGGGCAAACGTCGTTATTTGTCAAAAAGGAATTGATGACATGGCTCAACATTTCCTTGCTCGGGCAAACATCATGGCTGTTAGAAGGGTTAAAAAGTCAGATCTCGAAAAACTTTCGAGCGCAACAGGCGCAATGATAATTACTAACTTGGACGATATTTCTCCAGACACCATAGGATACGCTGGTTTAGTCGAAGAACGAAAAATCATGAACGATAGCTGGATTTTTATAGAAGAATGTAAAGATCCTAAATCGGTCGTGATTTTAATCCGAGGTGGAACCGAATTAATCATTGACGAAGTAGACAGAGCGTTACACGACGCATTATGCGTGGTCAGGGACGTTGTAGAAGACGAGAAAATTGTTGGTGGTGGCGGAGCTCCAGAAATTGAGACCGCCATTCAATTAAGAAAATTCGCATCAACATTAGGCGGTCGAGAACAACTCGCTGTTGAAGTATTTGCTGATTCTTTAGACATCATTCCAAAAACCTTAGCTGAAAATGCTGGTTTAGATCAAATCGACGTGTTAATGCAATTGAGGGCCGCACATCAAGCAGGAGATAAATTTGCAGGTACCGATTTAGAAACGGGAAATGTTATTAAGAACATGATGGAAATAGGCGTTGTTGAGCCTACTGCCGTCAAGGTACAAGCAATTAAAAGCTCAACCGAAGCAACTTCAATGATCTTGCGCATCGACGATGTTATCGCAGGTGTCAAATCTGCAATGCCACCTGGCGGTCCTGGCGGAATGCCTCCAGGAATGGGCGGTATGGGTGGAATGCCTCCTGGTATGGGCGGCATGGGCGGAATGCCTCCGGGCATGATGTAAAATATCTTAATTTTAACATCTTTTTTATTTATTTTTCTTTTTTTTTTATTCGATATTTCTTTAAAAATGTTAATTTAACCTTTAGCCATTCATAAATGAGTTATAATAAGGATTGCCTCCCGGATCTGACATAAAATAACCCCTACGATGGATGCCCCCCAAAAGACACGAGGTTATTAATGGAACGGTCATTTAAAAAAATTGATACTTCACTTTTTCTCCATTTAGGTTTATATAGCACATGATTATATAATTGCATAACAAGTTCTAGATAATACGAGAGATGAAAAAAGTGATAATCGGTTATTTTTGGGGAATAGTTGGATGGAACTGGATATTCCCTGTATGGGGTTGGTTGCCTATATTTGGATTTTAGAAGTTTTTCAATTTTTTCTTTCTTTTTTTTTTTCTTTAATTACTGGATTAGTAGAAGGATGAGCTCTAATTAAGTAATTTTTTATTTTCTCTTACTTTTACAAAAATATAGGTTCAAGAAAATAGAAATGAAAAAAATGGAAAAATTGGACTCCACATTATTTTTAATCTCTTCATCGTATTTTTTTTATAAATATTTACATTCATGCATAATTCTGGGGT
>JAEORV010000535.1 GCA_016840695.1 Promethearchaeota archaeon | reverse complement strand
TCAAAATTGTTCAAATGCGGATAGAAATATCATAGAAGATCTTCCGAAACTTAAAAGAAGAAAAGATACAGTTATTATCGAACACTTAATTGGATTGGGACGTGCGGGAGAAGATGAATACGTAAAAGTTATCAGAAATAATTTTATTAAAAATGATTTTTGTACTGTACATAAAAAGTTATTGATGCTTCCATTTAGGGGGTTTATAACGACAAATATAGATATTTGTTTTGAAGAGGCATATAAAAAAACCGGGCTTAATGACAATATGATGAATGAAAGATGGTTTTCGTTTCCCGAGCACAAAAAAATGAAAACTAATATAGAAGATGTATTCAAACCGGGAAATTTTCTTTTACATATGCATGGATGCGTTAGTCACAATGGGGAATATGATTATGAAAAACTAATATTGAGACCAGAACAATATCGAGATTATTACAAAAAAAATATTATGGAACGAATATTTAGTGATTTACTTACAAAACCGTTGTTGGTGCTTGGGGTAAGTATGTCAGACCCATTCTTTATGAGTAAATTTATGTCTGTAAGAAGTGGTGGAAGAATAAATACCAGAGCCAATCGACATGATTGTTACGTAACTATAAGGGAAGAAGAATATAATGAAAAAACGCCTGCAAGTGATTATCAGGAGATGGGGATTAAGTATTGCTCATTTCAAGATTATAAGACCGGACTATCTAATATGATAGAGGAACTTGAAGAAGCATTCAATGTTGGTAAACATACGATCGCGCAGGAAAATAATAGCAATCAATAACTAAGTCATAGAAGATGAATAAAAGTTTTTATAAATATGCCAAAGAATTAGAAATGCTTAAAGGCAAATTGCGCCCAGACGGTAATGATTGCAAATATTTACTGAATATTATTAAAGATGATATTGACTTATTGAATGAATTTTATAGAGAGAATAGAAATCCCGTTTGGCTGGAATTACTACAAGACGCTGGAGAATTTGATAATGTGCCGCAGGCGGAAGAAACTCGTGATGGCGGATTTCAATACAGGAGGTGGCCGCAAGCGGCATATCTAGTAAATATTGCCGAACAGAAGCCTGGACAAGTATTGTCGATCATAGAAAAATTTGATACTAATGAATTATTTATACACTTGGATTGCCTGCGAGCACTACATGAAATGCCCACAGAAGTTGCCGTCAAAGGTATGGGGTTTATCGAGAAGATTCTTAAGAAATCGGAGTCTTACGACTGGATGTTCGTTGGAGAACCGGTCAGCAATTTGATGATCAAATTCTATGAGATTGACAATGACATATCATTTAAGTTGGCTGAGTATCTTTTAAAAGTACGTAAAAGGGAAAGTAAGCATTTAGAATCATGGCATAATTTAATATCGTTCATCCCGGAACATCAGTATTACGAAATGGTTTTTGGGAGATTTAAGAATATCTGGGAAAAAGAACCTTTGAGAGCAGGTAAGTATTTTATAGATTTGCTTGATAATCAAATAATGGGGGAAATACAGAAAATACCGGAAGTAGATAGATATGATGTTACAAAACATTCTTATATTCATATAGATAATATAGATAATATTGAAAACGAAAGAGATGATGTAACAAGGATTATCATTGGAGCTACAAGAGCAATAGGAGAGTATTTAGTCACAAAAGAAACGAAAGAAGCCATTGAATACTTGGATTATCTGACTGGTAAGGAGAAGGCTTTATTTAATCGAATTACGTTAGTAATATTAAGAAAGACACCGGATAATGATAATTGGAACGGCAAAATAAACGAAATACTTGAAGAGCGTAAGTATTCAGATATACCCACTTATGAAGACGAATTCATGAAATTGTTTCATGATAAATATGAAATTATTTCTGGCAAAATAAAGAAGGAATTCAAACAATCATTACAGAGCCACGAGTTAGACGAGGAGGATATACAACGCTATACAGAATGGTTAAGGGGAAATGAGGGTAGGGAGGCGACTCAAAAAGATATTGAAAAGATGAATGCTCGACGGAAGGCACAGAGATTATATCCAGTTAAAGACAAATACCCGGAATTATATAAACGATTCATTTCGATTGCTCAGGTTGAAGATGACGAACTCAAGCCAGAGCCTAGAAGTGTTGCAAGACATATTGACACTACTGAGTTCAGTCCAATTACACAAGAAGAACTGGAAAATAAAAATGCAAAAGAAGTAATCAGATATTTAAACTCTCCTGGATTATTGGGAAATATCGAGAAATCGGATCAGCGTTCAATTTTTAGTCCGGAAGAAGCTTTGGGTTCTGTTTTAAGGAAAGTTATAACGAAAAAATATGATGAATATGCAAATCTGCAATTGTCTGATATAGAAGATATCCCAAAGCCTTTTCTTTCTGATTATCTTATGACCATAGAAGATAATATGAAGTCTAAAGCTGATAATGTAAAAGATTGGGAGAAATTTATTGATTTAGCTAGCAATATTATTGCAAGAGAACCTGAAGTTAAAGAATGGAAACATCCGATTTTAGTACTATTAAGGATTATTGAGAAATGCATTAAGGGAAAATCACCGATCTTGATACTTAATAAAGAAAATTCAAAAAATATATTGGGAATAACAGCTAAG
>JAEORV010000534.1 GCA_016840695.1 Promethearchaeota archaeon | reverse complement strand
ATTATTATTTCTGGTTCATCGGTATTTATATACACGAAAGCATAAAAAATATCAACAGTTTTGAAGTTAAGACCCGCTTGAATCTTTAAAACTCCCGAATTCATGAGTTTCTTTAATCTCATTCCAATTGTAGGCTGACTGCGATCCACGCGTTGCGCAATCTCAGAGTGAGTAATGTTAGGATCGTTCTGAATGAGAGTTATGATTTTTCGATCGATGTCGTCCAATTTCAACTTTTCAATGTCAGAAGAAATCATGTTATTCTATTTTAAGTAATTAAATTTATTATAATTTTCGCTGATTTCACGCAACTATGATTTGATCGAGCACGAGACCAACTGTATAAGAGATTATAAAAGCGATTATTCCAATAATTACCATTTCCATCGCCCCTTTTAACGGTCTTTCACCAGTTATTTTTGTTTTAAGCATTCCTACCATGAATAACATTCCAAACGATAAAATCGAAGATATCAATAGTGAGATTAAACCAAGGTTCAAGAAATACGGAAAGAGAGGGATAAATGCTCCAAAGGAAAACGATATAAAGGTTAATATGGCCCCTATTGCGGGTTTTTCCGGTACTTCTAATCCTAGTTCACTTTTTACTAAGAAATTGAACCACACTTCCTTATCAGAAGTGATGGTTTCAACACAGGTCTTTAGCTGTTGGTTTTTAAAACCCATTTGTGCGAATATTTCTCGTACTTCTTCTTTTTCTTCTTCTGGAAACAACTCGATTTCCGCTTTTTCCCTTTTCATTTCGTTTTTAATGTAATTATACTCTGATTTGGACGAAATATATTCTCCTAATCCCATGCTACATGCCCCAGATACCATTGCCGCTAAGCCGGTGAGGATAATAACCGAGTTCCCTCCAGATAACGTTGCTGCGGCAACTCCGATTAATAATGTAAAAGTAGAAATCAATCCATCGTTCAGACCAAGAATTATGCTGCGGATTTTACTTCCACCTTCGATATGCTCCTCTCCTCTCATCATCATTTCTTGATAACCTTTGATTATTAATGAAAATAATAAATCTATTTATTTTCTATATCTATAATGATTTTAAATCTTTATGAAATGAATTTAGCATTTAATCGATAGTTATTGCTCTTAGTTTACATGCTGTCGTACAAATATGACACTTCACGCACATCTCTTCTCGATCTTCAACAACTATGGATTTAGGATTTGAATCTTTATCAATTACCTCGTAAATCCCTCTAAAACAAGCGTCTTCGCACGAAAATTCCTTACACTGAAGACATTTACTCACATCTATGTGATGAAATTTGTAGCTCTCTATCGTTCCTTGCTTTTTCACTTCACTCATCACGAAAAAAAAATAAATAATCCTTAAATCAGTTTAGATTATATTTTATAAAACAATTTTTTATCTTTCATATATATTTTGGTCTAATTAAAGAGCTTTTATGAATTATAACTCAGACTCATGAATTCGAAACCACTACCAATTTACGAGATCCCCGATCTTAAGAAAGGAACATTTCAATCGAGACCAAATCGCTTTGTAGCAGAAATCAATTACAAGGGAAAGATTGAAACTGCTCACGTTCACGATCCTGGTCGTTTAAAAGAGTTGTTAATAAAAGGTGCTGAAGTTCTTTTTACACGTTCTAATGGTAAATTAAAATATTACATAAAGGCAGTAAAAGCCGATACTGAATGGGTATTAATTGACTCTGCCCAACACTCAAAAATTGCGTTGAAAATTTTTGAATACATGCCGGAATTCTCAAAAGTAAAAGAAATCAAAAAAGAAGTAAAGGTAGGAAGAAGTAGGATTGACTTCATGCTAGATGGCATTCCTTTAGAAGTCAAAGGATGTAGCCTCGTGAGGGAGGGTCTTGCATTATTTCCCGACGCACCAACCGAGCGTGGTACTCGCCACGTTGAGGAAATTATCGAGCATGATGGTATCATTCTCTTTCTTCTTCTTCGCGAAGCAAATAAGTTTTCTCCAAATTGGGAGATGGACCAGAAATTTTCGCAGAAATTAAGCGAAGCACGAGAAAAAGAAATTCCTATCATTCCCGTGAGGATTAGTTTTGATGGGAAAATGCTTTATTATCAAGGAAAAATTCCATTAGCAGAATTCTAGATTAGTTATCTTCAACTTGTAGGTTTAAAGCTAATAATTTTTCTCTAATTTCATCACTAATTTCAAATAGCTTTTTTTCTCTTAATTTTAAGCGAGTATCAGCTATAATTTCTAACAGTTTTTTTATTAACATGTCTTTATCATCAATCGTGGTTGAAACACCTGTTTTTAATTCTTTTCTTAACATTGGAAACAATCCAAAAATTGAATCCATATCTTCAATGAATTTAAAAAACGAGTCTTTAAATTCCTCATTTAAACTTATCTTGTTTCCCAAAATGGCTTGATTTAATTCCCTAAATAAAGTCAATATTTCAGCAATTGCCACTGGAGTATTAAAATCGTCGTCTAAAGCATCCATAATGTTAGATGTTGCTTTATCTATTTTCGAAATCAAATCATTTAGTTCCTCTGAACCCGCATCTCCAATAGGAGCATCGTTGATTTTTTTAGCTGTGTTTATGATTTTATTATAATTCTTTTTCGCCTGA
>JAEORV010000533.1 GCA_016840695.1 Promethearchaeota archaeon | reverse complement strand
GCATGTCTTAAGTTTTTCTACCAGTTCTTTAATATCTTCCATTGGTACTCCAGAGACTTCAGCTGCATCTAATTCTACGCCTCTCAAGACGGCTCGCAAGGTGTTTAATAACTCATAATCTTCGTCAGGTTTAACTTGAACGTGTAGATCGGCTAATTGAGCTGTATGTGTGTTCCTGGGATCGACAACAATTATATATCGATCGTGCCTCCCATCCTTTTTGAAGTAACCTCTCACGAATTCGCTATACCTGCTAAGATGTCTTGGATGAGCGTGAACGGGATTGCATCCCCAAAACACGACTAAATCCGCTCGATTCTTTATCTCGCCTAATGTTGAGGATGGCACTCCTACGTCTTGAACAGCTAATAAGGTAGGTCCATGGCAAACTGAAGCAGTATTATCTAAGATAGAGCCAAGAATTTCAGCTAATTCAACACCCTTACCTTGCGCTTCAGATTCTGTACTTGAGAAACCGTAAAGTAATGGTCTTTTTGCCTTAACTAAAATATCTGCAGCTTTATCAATTGCTTCATCCCATGATACTTCTTTATAAGAATCACCATCTTTTATTAATGGTTTCTCATACCTATGCTTGCTTGGATTGGACGAGAAAAATTTCTTCGTTCCAATTTGACATGCATTTCTAACTTCAACAACTTTATTATCTTGAACATCGACTTCTAAATCGTCGCATAATGTCCCACAAAAAGGGCAAGGGACATCAGTAATTGTTTTTATTTTTTTTGTCGCCATTTTCATGCCTCTTTTAATGTTTTTATTAAATCTAATGCATCTAATACTTTTCCATTCTGGACCGCTTCTATTTTAGCTTTCATGCCTTTAAATGTTGGTGTTCCACATGATTGTGAATCGGGATTAACTACTTGATTTGCCCATGGGCCCATTGGAATAAAAATTATCCCTGGATGAGGTCCTTCTTCGGAGATCGTAGAATAGACCATTACGCTTCCGTGATCCGTAGTAATTTTAACAGGCGTACCAACCATGCAATCAAGCTTTTTGAAATCTTTAATATCTATTGCACATATTCCTGCAGCTCGAACATTTTCTTTCGAAGTTTTTCCTCCTTCAAGGGCTATACCTTGATTTATTGTCCTTCCCGTCAGTAATGTCAAACCTTCAATACTCAATTATTTTCCCTCCGTTAATTGACTTCCTCTAGTTGTTTTTAATCTCACTATTATATCAGGCCAAAATGGTTCATTATATTTTCCTGAACTTTTTACTTCAGTAATTTTTAGCTTAACTGCGCCCGTTGGACATGCATTGTCGCAGGCTCCGCAAAACACGCATTTTTCTGGATCAACTTCGACATTAGGAGTTGTTTCCCACCCTTTATCTGATTTTTCAGGAATAGTAATCGCTCCAGATGGACACACGTCCGCACATGTTTGGCATCCTCCCGCGCATTCCTCGTCAACAATGCTTATTTCTCCACTGACATATTGTTTTATAATCCTTCCATTATCTAATTTCTTTGCTTCGAATTTCAATTTTGGAACTGCTTCTTTTTTGACAATGGGAATGTCATCTAAATTAACGACTTCGTCGTTAACTTTTAGAGTTAACGCACTGAAAGGACACATGTACACGCATGTACCGCAAAATACGCATTTCTTAGGATCATAAACCTCCGGAATCAAGTCATCCGTGGTAGGAAATCTTCTCGATACTCCCACCGGTCCCCTGCTTACTGCTTCTTTAGGACAGACTCTGGAACACGTTCCGCATCCGACGCATTTGTCTTTGTCTAATATCAATTCTAAGTTCTCTGTAAGAAATTGAACTTTAACTGACTCTTGATTATTTTCAATCTTTCTGCTAATTTTAGGAAACATCTTTTTTAACTCACTCCACATTCAATATTTCTACTTGTATGGCATTCTGAGGGCATTCTTTTAGACATACACCACAGCCATCACAATTTTTATCTCTCGACTCGACAAAAATAGGATTCGCAATGCCATTCTTCACTAAAAGAACTGCATTTTCTTCTGTTAATTTTCCAACTGTTTTCAATTGATTAAAATTAATTGGACAGCTGACAACACATACATTGCATCCCGTACAAAGGTGTTGATTAATGATTAGCTTGAAAATTTGCATGTTTTATTTATCCTCCTTTCTTATTGGATTTGGTCCTAATTCTTTTAATATATGGACAAATTCTTCGACTACTTCTGTTAATTCTGCACCTTCAGAAGCAGATATTTGCGTATAATATAGTCTTTTTGGATTGATTCCATATTGTTTCAAGTATCGTTTTAATAACTCCATTTTTCCAAATATCAAGTTTATATCAACTATATACAACTAATAAGGAATAAACATTAAAACTGTTAAGAATTGAAATATAATGACGGAAAGTGACTTTAATCCATATATATTGGGTATTTGTTGTAATTGGTGCACTTATGCTGGAGCTGATCAAGCTGGTACCTCAAGGATGCAAAGACCGGCTAATTTGAGGATCATGAGAATAATGTGTGGCGGAAGAGTAGAGCCTCAATTTGTTTTAGATGCTTTAATGAATGGGGCCGACGGTGTTCTTGTCTCGCATTGTCATAAAGGTGATTGCCATTATGTAACGGGCAATTTT
>JAEORV010000532.1 GCA_016840695.1 Promethearchaeota archaeon | reverse complement strand
TTAAATCCTCATCCAATTCTAGAATAGTTTCACCAGGAAATAGATTCATTATTGTAGTTTTCCCAACACCATCTTCTCCAACCAATAGAACTTTAGGAGGAATATAAATATTCTGTTCAACGAATTCGTTGATTTCCCGAAAAATAAGTACTTCTCCGGTCCATTTTTTTAATGTATTCCCAAATCTCGCAATGAATTCCTCTTTCAATAACTCAACTTTAATTTTCGCTTCGTCCTCAAGGTCGTCGATATCTATGACAATTACAAACATGCAATCAAAATCATCATCATAAGCAAAAACAAAGTTAAAATTTTTAAAATTAAGCGAGTTTATCTTTCCACCCTTGATTTCCATTGCGAAATTGCTAATTGCTGTAATGAACCCGCTAATTAAATCGTCATCTGTAGTTGAATCATCTGTTTCTACGAAACATTTAGAGTAAGCAAGTAATCCTCCCGAAGCGATGACAAATATTCTTGATATCATGATAGAATCCGATTCTTGTATGTTTAAATTTTAAAGAATAATTCAAATTGGTATATATAATGTTAATATCTTTATCCTTTTATTTTAAGCTATTTGTGATTGAGACTGTGATGAATTTATCTAATTATTTATTATTAGTTTTTAATCCCCTATGAAACATAATGCTAAAAACATTTTCTTTTCCTTTATGGAAAAGCCCCTCATCATCATTTTAATATATAATCTTTTAACTCATATAAATATGAATAAAAATTTAACACATCACTAATTAGTAATTATGAGGTTCTGACAATGAAGGAATTAAAAATAAAGAATTCGCTCATCAAGTTAGTCCAAGGAGATATAACTGAATTAGATACGGATGTGATCGTTAATGCTGCTAATGCTCAATTAATCTTGGGTGGCGGAGTAGCGGGTGCTATCCGAAGGAAAGGTGGTTCGTCAATTCAAGAAGAGTGTAATAAAATTGGGGGAACATTTGTAGGTGGTGCTGTAATCACGACGGGAGGTGATTTAAGAGCGAGGCACGTGATTCACGCTGTAGGGCCTAGAATGGGTGAAGGAAACGAAGATGAAAAACTAAAGAACGCGACTTTAAATAGCTTGAAACTAATGGACGAGCATTCCTTAAAGGTAATTGCCTTTCCAGCAATATCTACTGGAATCTTTGGGTATCCTATAGATAAGTGTGCTACTATAATGATCTCAACTGCGAAGGATTACTTAGCAGGCGAGACTCAGATTGAAGAGGTAATTTTTTGCTTGTATTCAACCACGGACTTCCAAGTATTTGAGAAAGAATTAAAGTGATAACACTTTTCTCTATAAAAATGAGCGATAAAGAATTAAATTGGGATGCGGAGTTATACCAGGGGAGCTCTGCTCCACAATATAAACTGGGTTTAATGACAATCGATCGGTTAAAACCTGTAGATAAAGAAAACATTTTAGAAATAGGTCCCGGAAATGCCATGTTAACCATAGATATCGCAAGAAAAATTCCAAATGGAACCATAACAGCAATAGAGATTTCGCAAGATATGGTTGAGCAAGCACGATCAAACATCGATAAATTCGGAATTAAAAATATCAACATCATCAACATGGATTCTATTGACATTAACTATGAAAACGAATTCGATGCGGTGTTCTCAAATTCTGCCATACATTGGGTAAAAAATCTCGAATTAATGTACAAGTTACTATATAAAGCCTTAAAACCTAATGGGCGCATCACATTTCAAACGGGATTAAAAGTCGAGGGAGAATACGGGCAATTTTTTAAAATCTTTTTAAAATTAGTGAGAGTGAAGGAATTTCGCGAATACTTTAAAGAAATAACAGTTCCTTGGCGATTTATTACGGAACAAGATAATTATAAAATTTTGAAAAACACTGGTTTTAGAAACATCAAAGTTGAACCATACGACTATCGGTATAAGTTTAATAACGAACAAGACTTAATGAATTACAATGTAGCTGCGGGATTAGTTCCCTTTCTAAGTCATGTGCCTGAAAAGCTTAAAACGGAAGTCATTGAAAGATTTAAGGAAATATGGTTTAAAGTTAATAAAGAAAATCCGCTAGAAGTAAGAACAACGAGAGCTTTCATACGCGCCGTAAAATAAAAAAAAAGGATATTATAAATTAATTATGGTTTAAGCGCTAAATACATGAATATTGCAATCAATATCATCCCACTCCGTGAAACGAATAAAATTGCTCCCGCTGGAATATACGCATCGATTATAGCAACGACTGGGAAGAGTAGAAATATCGCTGCTAATGCTATAAATTTCTTTCTAACAACTCCTGAGGATTTAACTGCTTGACGTATAGCACCTCCTCCATTTAAAATAACCATTGCTACTAAGAAGAGGGCTATTAAATAGAAAATTGGATGTCTGGAGTTAAAACGTGAATCAATTAATTGCGTTCCTGATACGAAATCGGTAGGAGGTTCAGTAAATACGAATGCATTCGCAGTGTCAAGGAACAATAATAGTTCGAATATAATACCAATAATAGAAAACACAATTAAGACAATTTTCGTGCTTTTAGGAGCTAATATCAAGGTACCAAGATAAAATGAGGTTATCAGTGCTGGCGGTACCCACATGTAACTTAATATTCCATAAAGTAATGAATT
>JAEORV010000531.1 GCA_016840695.1 Promethearchaeota archaeon | reverse complement strand
TAAATGCGAAGGTATTCGATGTATTATGAAAGAAAATGAAGAAGTGAAGAAAAAGAGGTAATAAGAAATCATGCAGATTGTATTCCATGAAAAATATTATACATCGAATTATTCCATGGATCCTGCTGCAGCCCCAGGGCGCTTAGATGGGATAATGGCCATTATTAAAACTCACAAGGAAGATTACGATATAATCGTACCAAAACCTGCTTCAGAAAAGGATATTTTAAGAGCTCATACCGATAGACATTTAAAAGCAATAAAAGGTGATTCTCTATTGTTCGAAATGGCCTCATTAGCTGCGGGAGGAGCCATATTAGCAGCTGAAAAAGCCTACAATGGTGCTCCTACCTTTGCTGTTATTAGACCTCCAGGTCACCACGCATCAGCAGATTCTTGCTGGGGTTTTTGTTTCTTTAATAACATTAGCATTAGCCTATTAAAATTACACTCTGAGAATAAAATCAAGTCGGCGTTCGTCCTTGATTTCGATTTGCATACGGGAGACGGAAACATAAATATATTGACAAACCGGAGTGATGATTTTCGAGTGAAAATCTTAAATCCTCGAGATGAGAGCAGTAGTTCGAATTATATTAATGAGGTTGAAACATACATGCAAAATTTGAAAGATATTGATATTTTTGTGGCCTCAGCTGGATTTGATCAAGGGATAAACGATTGGGGGCGATTATTACATGCTGATGATTATACCAAATTAGGTTCTCTAATGAAAGAATATTCTGAGAAATTATGTAAAGGGCGTCGCTATGCATTATTTGAGGGAGGATACTATCACCCTGATTTAGGACCTCATATTCATGCGTTTTGTCAAGGTCTTAAATAAAAAAAGGAAGATTATAATTATTAATTCTTTTTATGAACATAGAATTACTCGGAAGGTGCTTGCAGACCTATAAGTGGCATCGCTTCGCCTAAATCGTAAGCTATATAGGTCTCATACTTAATTCCCTCGATGGCACCAAACATTAATAAACGCTTATGTGTTAAATCTAAGGCTTCTTTGACTTTTCCAGGCTTAATAGAAGCTATTGTAATATTATGAAGACCATCTTTTGTCGCACGTATTGCGGTTCGAATAATAGGTTTGGCAACTGTTTTATCATCAGGGATTTTTTTTCTCATTTCAATATACAATTTGCCAACGTCAGGGGCTTTGCTAACAGGATACCATAATTGTGATACAATTAACATGCTTCTTTTTCCCTCCTTTAGTGGTTTTGTTGTTGATTATGTTTTTTAGTTATATTTTGATGTGATTTATAAATAGTTCTGCAAGTATTTAAGTCTTGTACATTTTTGTCAAAAGGCTAATTTAAGAGATAGGTGATTTATTTTGATGAATCTTATTATAAATCAAAACTAAAATTAAATCTACCAAAAAACCTATAGTAATGTTAAGAAAGAAGCAGAAAATTGCCGATATTAAAATAATTGGGAAAGTTCTTTTATTAAAGTTCTTAAATGCTACTTTTCCCAATAAAAATGCCGTATAGAGGAGCATTGCCCCCAAAATAGCTTTTGGAAATTCAGAAAAGAGTAAAAGAAGCGTTTCGGCAAAGAATAATCCGAGTACGATTTCCATTATACCTTCCAGAATCATTGAACCTCCTGTTCGGGCTCCAAAGGCATATTGCGCGGCTAAACCCCCAGAACCATGACATAAAGGAATCCCTCCAAGAAAGGGATTAATCAAGTTCATGACGCCCATGTTAAGCGCTAAAGAATTCGCGTCAATCTCATCCTCCTTTTCGGGAAATAAATCCCTGATTAAACTAACCGTTGCTATCATTACATTCGTTAGCGTTAGTAAAAGTTGAGCAATACCGGCAAACAACATCCCGATTAGTAAATTGCCCAAAGTTGGAATCTGAAAGTAGAATATCGGGAGATTGAATACAAAATCCGACATGTTTACAGTTCCAAGAATGAACATGGATATTAGTCCAAAAATAACGAGTATGATGGCGGAAGGGATTTTATCGTTTTTAAATAATAACAAGATCACTCCAATTGATATAAATCCAAATAAAAAGTTATCAAAAAACAATATGAGAGCCGTCCACCCTAAAATAAAAGCTAAACCCAGCTGGATCCCACGGACGGCAAGGATGGGTACTTTTTGAACTATTTTGTTTAGCTTTTTTGAAAATCCCAATAATGCCCAAATAATCCCTGTTCCAAATCCAGTGGAGATTACCATATTGGGCGTCCAATTCTCAGCTATTGCGACAGTGCTTATCGTTTTTTGTGGTTGTACGGGTAATGGCAAATTATATCTTAATCCCAAAACGATATTCGTGATACCCACGCAGAAAAAGATGCCTGCTGGATTCAATCCAACAATCGAAATATAACCAATAACGAAGGGAATTAAAGTGCCCCAGTCTCCAAATGCACCCCCAAATTCTTTCAATGAGAATTTCTTTATCTTTCCCGGGATGTATTCATCTTCTTCATTACAATTCAAATTTAATCATAAGAATTGTATTTTTGTTAAAACAAAAAACTTTACATTAATATAAAATTCTATCTTTTTAGTGAATACTAAATCAAAAGATCAACATGTCAAACAAAGAAGAACTGGACGCTGAAGTCATCGTTGTAGGGGGAAGTG
>JAEORV010000530.1 GCA_016840695.1 Promethearchaeota archaeon | reverse complement strand
GAACGCCAGTCGAATCCATATTTAAAAAAGTTGATAAGATTCACGAGAGAACAGAAAAAATAAAGGAACATTTTGATTTGAAATTTCTAAATGAATGCTATTCTTGTGGGGCTTGTAATAACGATTGTCCACCAGCAAAACTAACAAAATTCAATCCTAACGAGATAATAGGTAGAATTCTTGAGGGTGAGATAGATGAGGTCATAAAAGATCCTATAATTTGGTCATGTCTTGATTGTTACGTCTGTTATGAGCTCTGTCCAATGAAGACGGGTTTAGTGGATGTATTTACTATATTACGCAATCTAGCTAGTAAATATGGGTATACATCTAAAGGATTTGAAAAACAATATAATTCTTTCCAGAAGACGGGAACTGTTGCAATATTCTCTAAATCTGCTCGAACGAGAGTTGGTTTAGAGTCGACCAAACCAGAGTTGGATGATTTAAAAATATTATTAGAAAAAGTAAAAGAGGAAAAGTAATCATAAAGGTGATTTAAAGCGATGCATTGGGAAAATTATACTTCCTTACCAGAAAAATTTCGAAACCAGAGAGTGTTTGATGGATGCGGTATCGCAGGGTTCATTAATATAGATGGTAAAAAGGACGATGGAAGTAAAATTAAAGACATGTTAACGATTTTAAATGAAAGAGAAAACGGTCTCGGTGCTGGATTTGCTGCTTATGGGATTTATCCTCAATATAAAGATTATTACGCCCTCCATTTATTATTCGATGACGAAACGAGTAAATTGGATGTAATTGATTCCTTATCGAATATTGGATTAGTGGTTCAATCCGAACCGATTCCTACAAAAACACCCTCAAATGTCGATAATCCTCCTATTGTTTGGAGGGTATTTTTTGATCCTAAAGAAAAGAGAAGTATTTCTCAAGATGAACAGATCGTTCAGTTAGTCATGGAAATAAATGAAAAATTTAAGGGAGCATTTGTAATGTCATCAGGAAAAAACATGGGCGTATTTAAAGGAAATGGTTGGTCTCAAGAGATTGCGGAATATTATAAGATAAAAGACTATAAGGCATTCATGTGGTTAGCACATTCTAGATTTCCAACTAATACGCCAGGATGGTGGGGAGGCGCTCATCCCTTCAATCTTTTGAATACTAGTGTTGTTCATAATGGAGAGATCACATCTTATGGAACCAACATGCGATATTTAGAATCGTTTGGGTATAAATGCACTCTTCGTACGGATACGGAAGTAATTGCATATCTTTTTGATTTATTAAGCAGAAAACATAAAATTCCAGTTGAAATCGCAAGCTTGGCTTTAGCACCACCTTTATTTGAAGAAATTGATAAGTTAAAAGATATTTATCAAATTGCCTTAAAAAATATTAGAGCAACATATAGATCGGCAATGTTAAATGGACCATTTTCCGTTGTTGTTGGATTTTCCGATCCAATTCCAACACTTATAGGTTTAACTGATAGAAAGAAATTAAGACCGTTAGTTGTGGGGATTTCTGAAGATGAAAATACTGTTTATATGAGTAGTGAAGAAGCATCGTTTAAGAGATTAATGTTAGAACCAAATAATAAATTTTCTTTTAAGGAGATTTGGCACCCGAAAAGTGGAACGGCTGTAATTGCGAGTTTAGAAACAGGATTAATTAGAGATGGACTTGAAAAACCATTTGAAAAAACAAAATTAACAATAAAAGGTGTTTAATAAAAATGTCTTTAAGTCACTCAATGCCCTCTTACTTTCACGTGAGAGTTGATAGAGATTTTTGTAAAAAATGTAAAAGATGTACAACTCATTGTTCGTATGGAGCACTATCTTTTAATGGAGAACGCATCATTGCAGATAATTCAAAATGTGTTGCTTGCCAGAGATGCGTTGTTATGTGTCCTGCAGGAGCCATACGCGTGGTTGAAAACGATTCCTTCTTACCACCACACGGGAACTATAGCAGAAGAATAAGAAATATTATATGGGCTCAATCAGGGAACGGGGGTGTTTTATTAAGTGCAACGGGAAACGATCGTCCAATTAGATCAATTTTTGATGATCTTTTATTGGACGCGTGTCAAGTAACAAATCCTGCAATTGATCCACTAAGGGAAACGATTGAAACTAAGGTTTTTTTTGGAAGAAAACCTTCAAAAATAGACTTTAAGAGAGATTCGGAGAACAGGAATCATATATGCTTAAAAACGGAGTTCATGCCTAACTTTGAAATTGACATTCCAATCATGGTTGGTCACATGAGCTTGGGTTCTATAAGCTATAACGCTTGCATGGCAATATATCAAGCCTGCAAGGAATTAAATATATTGGCGGGATCTGGAGAGGGTGGTTTACATCCAAATTTCTATGAATATGGTAATAATATCATAACGGAAGTAGCTTCAGGGAGATTTGGTGTTGATATAAATTATCTACATAATGCTGCAGGGATAGAAATAAAAATTGGTCAAGGAGCCAAACCAGGGCATGGAGGGCACCTTCCAGGTGAGAAAGTGAATTCTCTAATTTCTCAAACACGGATGATCCCAAAAGGGAGCGATGCTTTATCTCCTTATCCTCATCATGATATCTACTCAATAGAGGATTTAGCACAGTTAATTGCTGCGTTAAAAGAAGCAACAAGATATAAAGTACCA
>JAEORV010000529.1 GCA_016840695.1 Promethearchaeota archaeon | reverse complement strand
CGAAGATAATACGCGTCAGAACTGGTTTTTTTCGTGCCATTAAGCTTTTTGTTAAGTGCAATCCTTGTTTTCTCGTCAAGCAAATTAACGGGAATTTCCTTGAATTCTTCTTTTAACTGGCTTATGATGCTTTTCTTTTCTTCATTTGAAATTTCTTTGGCTTCAGCACTTAACTTGAAGTATAAATTATTGATCCACGCTTCAATTTTATCTAAATCTCCCTTCAAATAGTGTCTTTGATTTAACCATTCTTTAAATTCAATGATTTGGCTTAAGAATTCGTTGTCTTCTTTGTGTTGATTTCCCTGGTCTTCAGCATTTTGTACTATTGTTTGTATTTTCTTCTTTTTCAACTCTTGAACTTTTTCTTTTGGAAGCTTCTCAAACTTCTCGTTTAACTTTCTTTTTCTTTCTTTAGCACTAGGATCTTCTAGCCATTTATCAATTGACATTATCTCTTGTATTGATTCTATTTCTATTCCTATATTTTATTTGTTATTAAAACTTTAACAAAGGAGTACATTCAAGCGCATGCATTTATATCATACCTCAACGAAATATTTCTATCATAAATAATTTATAATGCATCTATCCAATCATGTCAAATACAACAAAAAATCATGGAAACAAATCACCACAAAAACAACATAGAATCCTCTCAACGAGTCAAGCCGTTATTTTGAGCTTGCCGTTAGCTGGTTTACAAGCCGTAATAGGAATGATGGGTTTTTTCGCAATTCTTTTTTATACAAATATCATGGGGGCTCCAGCAATTATCACAGGTTTAATTTATTCGGGGGGACTTTATCTTGAAGCATTATTATCAACGATTTTTGGTGTATTTTCAGATAATATTAAAAACCGTATAGGTGGGAAGAAGACAATCATCTTATTGGCTATGCCAATAATGTCTTTAGCGACCATTATGTTATGGGTTCCTCCAATTCCTCCTTTTGGTTATATTTTTGGATCTGTTTATCTTCCTCTCTTGATGTGGATGCTCCTTTTCATGATATTATTTCGTATTGCTGATGCAGGATATTGGGCGTGTTATCATGCTCTATTACCAGAATTAAGCACTGATGAAAAAAATCGTGTTAAAATTTCAATGATCGGAATGATGATTACATTAATAGGGATAATTATGGGAATGATAGGACCAATGCTTATTATGGGTGATGTAACTGAAGATCTCCCACGCAACGATCCTCAATTATACATTCACGGTGCTAATGCCGCCATTGCTCATGAAATCGCTTCTGGTGTAGTTATATTTTCTATTATTTTTAACATTATCTTCATTATCTGTATTGTATTAATGTTATTATTAATAAAGGAGCCATCAAAAAGCATCAGGGATAGACCTTCGTTCTCGCAGGTAATTGGTGATATTACAGGACCATTTAGGGATAAAAATTTCAGGAATTATTTAATTAGCTTTTTTCTTTCTTGGACTCCTATAGTATCATTATCCTATTTGCTCATGAATATTGCTACCTATTTACTGGAATTAAGGGGAGTTGAATTCGTGATCTTTTTAGTTGTTGCTTTATGTGCTGGTTTATTTGCTTTCGTGTTTTCACAGAAATTATCAGCAAAATTTGGGATTAAAAAGACTCTTAGAATTTGCATTACAATAACATTTATACCATTCATATCAATTTTCGTCATCTTATTGCCTTTAGGCCATGCATGTACAGTTATTATTGGCATGGTGCTTGTAAGCCTGTGTTTAATCGGGTTTGTTGGAGCGATGATTTTTCCCGCCACTATAATGAGTGCTATAGTAGATGAAGCAGAAAAGCGTTCGAACAAATCTTTAAGCGGTTCTTATGCTGGAGCTTATAGTATGGTATTAACTGGTGGTTCAGCAACCTCCATGCTAATAGTATCACTGTTCTTGGAAATCTTTGGTGCGGAAGAAAAAATCTCTTATATTGGATTCTTCTTGTTTGGAGCAGTATTGATTGCATTATCACTTTTTGTCTTTAAAAAAGTACGAATAAGGAGCGATTAATCAAGATAGATAAACTATTATGACCTTCTTTTCACTTTTTTCTTTCTAAGAAAGCTTTAAATTTCTCTTTTGGTTTTCCAGATGAAAATAAATCGTAAAAAGCATCGCCCTCTGCTTGGAATCCCTTTTCATTTTCATAGATTCCTTTTTGAATCAAGCTTTTACATAGAGCTATGGCTTTACCAGAATTATTCACGATCATTTGTGCCAACTGCTTGACTCTATCCTCAAAATCGGCTAATGGAACGACCTCGTTGATTAAACCAATTTGTAACGCTTCTTGAGCATCTAGCGTTCTTGCAGTATAGATAATTTCTCTTGCTTTTAAAGGACCAACCAATCGTATTAAGCGCTGGGTTGCTCCAGCCGCGGGAGTTAGGCTGTATTTAGTCTCTACCTGACCAAATCGAGCGTTTTCTGCCGCTATTATGATGTCTGCACATAGCATTAATTCGAATCCTGCCGTGAGATTCAATCCCTTTATTGCAGCAATTACCGGAATAGAAATATCTTCAAGTTTTTTAAAAACTACCTGTAATCTTCTCGTCATTTCTCTTGCTTCTTCATCATCCAAAGTTAAAATCCAATTGATATCAAGCCCAACGGTAAAAAAATCATCTAAA
>JAEORV010000528.1 GCA_016840695.1 Promethearchaeota archaeon | reverse complement strand
GAAAGTGTTAAAAAATAGTATTCAATTGATTGAGTATAAATCAAAATTAGGAGTAAATGGAAAAATGAAGGCTGTTGTTTATAATTACAAAATTTCGCGCTTAGCAATCGGACGAATTGCTGGTGTGTTTGGTTTAAAACATTATATGACAAAATTAGGATTTTTAAAATATAAAGATATCCCTTATCCAGAAATAAAAACAGATGAATGGCTCGTAATTAAAACAAAATATTGCGGGATTTGTGGGAGCGACCATAAACAAGTATTCTTAGACGGAAATCAAGATAATCCGATGACAGCAATAATATCATGGCCGCAAGTATTAGGACACGAAGCCGTTGGTTTTGTTGATAAAGTAGGTAGTAAAACAAAAGCAAAAGTAGGTGATCGAGTAGCGTTAAATCCCTGGATAAGTTGTGTACCTAGAGGCATTGATCCACCTTGCGAGATGTGCTTGAATGGCAAAAATACCCTTTGCAAGAACTTCACTAAAGGAAATCTAAGTCGTGGCATTCACTCAGGAAATAGTAGCGACGTTACGGGTGGCTTTGCTGAATACATTCCGGCACACGATTCAATGGCAATTCCCTTACCTGATCATGTTACATGGGATCAAGCTATTCTATCTGATCCCTTTTCTGTTGCATTTCATTCAATCTTAAAAGTAAAAATTATTCCAGGTATTACATGTGCCGTTTATGGCTGTGGAAATTTAGGACTATTGACAATTCATATACTAAAGAAAGTTTTTGAAGATGTAACCGTTGTTGCTATAGCTCGTTTCCCTCATCAAGCAGAGATGGCAAAAAAATTAGGTGCAGATATAGTTTTAGCGTCTTCACCTCCTCATAGGATCATTGAACAAATCGCAGATATCGTAGATTGTGACGTGTACTATTTAAAGCCTAAGAAACCATGGTTAATTGAAGGCGTTGATTTCATTTTTGATACAGTTGCTTCACCAGAGACATTAGAAACAGGAATTCGGATTGTAAAAGCTCGAAAAAAAGATCCCCTGACGAATCAAGAAACAGGAGGATCAATCGTGGTCACTGGAGTTGCCTCACCTAAACGATTTGAATGGACCCCGTGGTATTTCAAAGATATTCGAATCATAGGAAGCAATGCTTTCGCTATCGAGGACTTTGAAGGCTATCGAGAACATTCTTATTATCACTATTACCGGTTTCTTAGCGAAGGAAGAGTTGATCCTTCAGCAATGGTTACTCATAAATTTCCATTGGATGAGTATAAAAAAGCCATAGTTACAGCAAGAGCACAGAATAAATATAAATCTATTAAGGTAGCATTTTCTTACGAGAATGATATGGGGGGTGACGTTTATGATTGAAAAAAAAGAGATACAAACTATGCCCGCCTTAATATTCGAAAAGAAAATAGGTAAAATGGTAAAAGCTTTTTTCCGCGGGAGAAAAAATCCAAGTGGATATTGGAAACCAGGAGGTCCTGTTGGTATTAAAGAGATTCCCATTCCTCCCCTTATTGCTGAAGATTGGGTACTTGTAAAGACGGCATTATCCGGTATTTGTGGATCTGATATGAAAGAACTCTCATTAAGTGGTGCTATTGATAATCCCATTCAAACCTTGATATCATTTCCGCAAATAATGGGCCACGAACCAACGGGTATCATTGAAAAGGTTGGTTCTAATGTTAAAAAAGTGAAACCTGGCGATAGAGTTGCTGTTAGCCCATGGCTTCCATGTGCACCACGTGGGATAACTCCCGAATGTCCAAGATGTCAAATTGGAGACTATACTCATTGTAAGAACTTCCAAAAGGGACAATTACCACAAGGAATGCATCTTGGAGTTACCACGGGATATGGTGCCTTCGCACCTTATTTAACCGTACATGAATCGCAGTGTTTTATAATTCCGGAAAGGATTTCCTTTGAGCAAGCCGTACTAGCAGATCCTTTTTCAGTTGCATTTCACTCCGTTTTAACCCTGAATCCAGAATCCAATTCGATAATTCTTGTATATGGATTAGGAGTAATTGGGTTATCTATTGTAATGTGCCTCAAGAATATATTCAATGTAGAACACGTCATTGGAGTTGGTAGGTATCCTTTTCAAAAAGAAATGGCAATGAAATTCGGTGCAGATCATGTATTCTTGAGTAATAGAGAAGATCAATTAATTGAAGATATAGCTGGTTATATGGAATCAGAACTCTTAACTCCTGATAAAGGATATAAATGGTCCATTAGTGGAGTAGATGGAATAATTGATAACATAGCATCTTCTAAATCCCTAGAAGTAGGCGCAAGGATTCTAAAATCTCAAGGCCGCCTTGTTTTTCCAGGAGTTAATACACCAAAAAGGTGTGAAATGACCCCTCATTACTTTAAAGAACTTGAAATCATAGGCTCGAATGCATTTTCAGTAGAATTCTTTGAGGGAAAAAGGGCTCACGCGTTTGAGTTTTTCTTAAATTTCCTTGTTGAGAAAAAAATTGATACAACTCCCTTAGTAACGCATAAATTTTCGCTCGAACAATATCAAGATGCCTTTGACATAATGGCAAGGAAAAAGAACTCACAAGCAGTTAAAGTTGTGTTTGAATTTACTTGAGAGATCATACTTCTCTTATAATACTCCTTCCTTTTTCATGGTTTTGATATCT
>JAEORV010000527.1 GCA_016840695.1 Promethearchaeota archaeon | reverse complement strand
ATTGATCTTTTCAAAAATTTAAAGAATACTGATTCCCATCTTGAACTTGGTAATCTAATCGAAGAAATTATTGATGAATTAAACGATTGGGACACTTTGGATTTGTGGTTTAAGGAAGTTAAAGAATTAGTCTCTAAAATTCGGAAAATCGTAAAAATTGATGACGAGGACAGTAGTATCGTGTTCGAAGAAAAAATGGAAGAAGGAATGAAAATAGATTCAGTAAAAAATGCAACTTCTCCAGAATTGGATATTACTGAAATCGTAGCGCAGGTCGCCGACCAATTTAAAGGGCAAATTGAAAATCTTAAGGTGCAAATAGAGCAGCTTCAAGGAGAACTTGAAAAAAAAGCAGAGAGTATGAAACAAATCCAAGATGATTCAAATGAAGGACTTCAAGAAGAATCTTTTGAAGCAATCGAAGATTATTCCCTTGATGGTGAATCTATTGAAGAGGAATCCATTATATCTGATTCTAAACCACTTGATGGAGAAATAAAACTTGCTCCTCCTAAAATAAGAATTCCACCATTAAAAGAAACACAAGCTACTTCAACACCTAAAATTGAAGCCACCTCAACCGATATTGAAGAACCCGAATTAACTCCCGTGCCAAAGATGGCTTCAGACAAATCGAAACTAATAATCCTTCCCGAAGGAGAAATCACAGAAGTTCCTAAACCCCCCTCGGGTATAAAGTTAAAAACCGAGATCATCGAAGAGCCAGAAGAAGTTGTTGTTAAAGAAGAGAAAAAAATCAAGATATCTTCAGAAATAATAGAATCCTCCACACCTGTTGATGCTGAGGAACCTACAGAAGCACCAGAGCTCACACCCATCCCCGCTTTAGAACCTGCTAAACCTTTAAGCGAAGTCGAAAAACTTGAATCGTTTTTAAAGGATACAGAAGAGGAAGAAATGATTCCTATTCCCGCTGAAGAGCCGTCAAAACCTCTCACTGAAATTGGCAAGCTTGAATCGTTTTTCGGTAATTCAGAAACCAAGGATACTACTCCACTTCCTGCAGGAACCATTTTTACAAATCAAGAAGAGCCGAAAAAAATAAAACTAGTTCCCGAAGTCATTGAAACTCCAGAAGAGTCAACTGTCATTGAAGAGCCATTTACAGTTACCATTGAATCTAAAAAGTCAAAAAATGAACTTGGATTTATGGAAAATTCCGATTCAATGTCTATTCCTTCAGAAGAAGACGGACCTTTTCCTTTCAATATAAAAAAACCTACGATAAAAGTAGAAGATATTGAAGATGAATCTCTACCTTCAAGTAAATCTGACTTATTCGATGTCTTTTCCTCTGTTGGAGGAGAGATTTTTGATAAAGCTGAGACGCCTCCTGAACTAATTGAGGTCCCTCCGGAAAAAGAGAAAAAAAAGAAAGGAGAAAAGAAAAAGGAGAAACCAGCAAAGCCTAGTAAAAAGGACGAAAAGAAATTATCGAAAAAAGAAGCCAAGAAAGAAGCCAAGAAAGAAGCTAAGAAGAGCACGAAAAAAGAAGCCCCTTCTCCAGCCATATTTGAAGACATTAAAACACCTCAGATAATTAAAGAACCAGATATTCCTATTATAGATTTAGACAAATTACCGAAGGATAAAGATTCTTTATATCAAGATTTAATAGCTTTAGAAGGAAAACGTTACAGTCTGGAAAGATCCTTGAAACAACTTCAACAAGACTTGGTAGAAAAGACCGTTGATGAGCACGAGTTTGAAAATCGGAGTAGTGATCTTAAAGCTAAAATGAAAAAAATAAGTGTTTCTATCAATACTATTAGGAAAAATATCGCAAAATTAAAGTAAACTCTACTTAATTTCAAAGCACGGAGGTATGATTAACTTATGCGTTGCGACTTCCATCATTTTCTTAACTTTATCAACGTCTTCCTTGTTTAAATCATCTAATTCCAGGTTTTTATCAATTCTATAGATGATCTCATCCAAAACATCGTAAGTCAAGCCAATTTCGTCTTCGTCAGTCTGCCCCTCCCATAAACCAGCAGAGGGAGCTTTCTTGATTATTTTTTCAGGAATCTTTAATACTCGCGCAACCTCCCGCACTTCACACTTGTAGAGCGCACCTATTGGTTCAAAATCTACGCCACCATCGCCATATTTAGTAAAATAACCGATTGCCAACTCCGTCCTATTACCCGTCCCTCCTACGAGGCAATTTCCTTTTGATTGGGCAATGAAATAACACGCTATCATGCGCAACCTCGGTTTTAAATTTGCCATTGCCATTTTATTCGTTTTTACCTGAATATTAAAAATGTTTAGGAATTCCTTGTAAATCGAGGTCAAATCAAATTTACTGAGTTTAATGCCTAAATGATTTGCAACCAGTTGAGCATCTTCAAAATCTTGAGATATGGATTCACAGGCTAAGCTAAAAGTAAATACATTTTCTTTCCCTAATGCGTTCGCGCATAAAGCGGAAGTGGTAGCGCTATCGATTCCTCCACTCAATCCAACTATTATGCCTTTAGCACCAGCACTTTTAGCATATTGTCTAATCCACCCTTCGATATTTCTTGTTAATTGAACATAATCAAGTTTGCGCATTTAATTTCACGATTTCTTTTCTATTGAATAGAATTCATTAATATTTTTTGTAATGAAAAATTTTATTAAATACAAGTA
>JAEORV010000526.1 GCA_016840695.1 Promethearchaeota archaeon | reverse complement strand
AGAGGAATATATGAAAAAAAAAGGATGTGATATCTCTATTTTTAACACTGATGAGAAAGGAATTGCCAGGGAACGATTATTCCTTAAAAGAGGTTATTATGATCTTGGAAGATATTATGGATTTTTGAATGTAGCTAATCCTATTAAATTAATTAGAGATTTACCAATGTTTGCGGGATTTCCTCCAATTTTTTTGTTTAGCTCTTATATCCCTCGTTTAATCAATCGAGTAAGAATACGAAGAAACATTTTTTTTAATGCAATTTCATCCACTGTCGAACATAATAGAGGACATATCGAGTACATGGAAGCCGCTAATAGAATTATCCCGAAATATTACGATGGATTTCCACTATATAACAAGGGTAAAATATTTTGGGCACGTGTCCGCGTTCCCTCAAAACGCCATGAACCGACCTATATTAAGTTAAAAAGAAATAACAAAATACTTGGAGGAGCAACTTTAACATTCTTTAATATTTATTCATTCAAGTATGGTGTTAAAATTCGTGTAGGATTAATACATGAAATTTTTCTTGATGAGCATCAATTCGATAATCAAAAAAATCTTCATTTAGGTTATACCTACATTATTGATAGGATAATGAAAGCAGCCACGCGCAGATTCATAGGTGTGTTATTATATCAATCCGATTCAAAAAATAAATTTCTACATAAGGCGTTAATAAGCATGAATTTTCCAAAATTCGCTGGAGAGGTTATAATGATCAAATTACTGAAAAAAACTATAAAAAAATTAAATGTAAAAAAATCCTTTTACATTCCTACTTATGTTTCAAGAGGGTTTCCTTAAGTATAAAAAAAAAAACGAAAATTATTGTTTCTCCCATTTAAAATCTAATATGACATATTTTTTTGTATATAGATAAGCAATTAACAAAACCACAGAACAAATCGGACCCCATATAACTAGACCAAACGAATATATTGCACTCCCTACAGTTATTGCAGGGAAGCTTTCAATAGCGACTCCAAGGACCATGACTCCGAAAGCTTGAAACGCATTAAGAATTAAAGCGGGAAATCCTGCGTAAACTCCGGCTTTTAAGCTTCCAGTGGCTTTTTCGTCGTCTGTTGCATAATCTGCGTATATCAAATAAGGAAATAGAAACCATCCACCAAGGATTGCCCCAATGAATATAATAAAAATTATCCCCAATATCATGTAATTCGCAAGCGGTATTAACCCCAATAATGTAAATGGAAGGAAGAATACACCTAATAGCATTACATTTAATAATGAATATTTTTTCCCTCTTTTTTGTATCAATAACCTCCAAAAGTATAAAAAGGAGAGGATTCCAATAAACAAAAATACGGCAATTATGATATATTCTGTAGTACTCTCAAGACCTAATACTGTTCCTGTGTATGTTAACATCATGTCTGTCATTATTGACCACGCAAAACTCGAAATTCCTATCATTAGAATGGCGAATATATAATTCCTATTTCTCACTATAATCTTTAAGTTCTCTTTTAATTTAGTATCAATCTTAAAGTGAGGCTCTGTTGGCATTAGTACGGCTACTAAAAAGAATAAAGTCATTGCAACTGCTCCAAATACAATAATTATAGTTATAAGGTTCATTGGAATGGGCGCATTAACATTTCCTTCTAAAACCTCTATATATGGTTTTAGTATGATAATGGTAACAATTGCCATTAATCCATTACCGATGTAATTACATATATTTTGGATCTGGGAAACCTTTGGACGCTCTCTTACAATAAATTGTTCTGCCATCCAAGCTTGATATACCGTTGTGAGAGAGTAACTCACTTTAAAAAGGCAATCCCAAAGAAGAAACCAGAAGAATAACATCAATTTATCTTCTAGGTTCGGCAACATTATATTCGGCAAGAGTATGAAGATATAAGAAATTCCGAGTAATGGAGATAATATTATTATATATGGTTTTCTCCTTCCTAGTTTAGTATATTTTACATCGCTGTACCATCCAAAGAAGAATTGAGATAATCCAATAATGAGGTAACCTAATGCTTGAGCTAGAGTCACAAGAAGCGCAGGAACTCCAAAACCAGTATAGTAGAGGTCAAATGAAGCAAATCCTTCCATCCCAAGGACTATTGAACTGCCTACTCTTGGCATTCCAAATGCGATTTTTTTTTTACCACTCGAAACAGTTAAAATTTCACTTGTATCATTCACTATTATTCACGATTTAATATTTGTTTTCTTGATAAAAGTTAAAAATTAAATATCTTTAAGCAAGATTATATTTAAATATAGACAGTAACTTATTGAAAGAATAAAATGGTTGAAATCAAAAAAGAATTATTGGGACCGTGTGGATTATATTGTGGTGTATGTGCCGTGTATATAGCTCATAGAGATAACAATATGAAATTTAAGGAAAGAATAGTGAATGTGTACAAGCCTTACACGAAATCGGTTGAGGATGTCAAATGTTCTGGTTGTCTTTCTGAGGAAATTGAAAGTATTTTTGGTTATTGTCGCATCTGTCCTATTAAAAGCTGTGTAAAAGAAAAAGAAATTGAAGGGTGTCATGAATGCGATGAATACCCGTGTAAATACATAAAAAGGTTTCCCATGCCTGTTGGAAGAAAAGTGATCAAGCGAGCCATTCCTTTCTGGAGAGAACATGGCACTGAA
>JAEORV010000525.1 GCA_016840695.1 Promethearchaeota archaeon | reverse complement strand
GATTATCTTCAGAAAAGAATCGCAAGCGACATTGACGAGATCTTGAAGATAGGAACAATTTTTAAAAACAATATGATATATTTTTATCGCAGCTCCCACCATGCTCCAGCGATATATTATACTACTATTTGCCAATGGAGTATTTTTACCCCAGCTCAGAGAATCTCATACGCTAAAAAAGGGATTGAACACGCTCAAGAGGCTTTAATAAAATTGAGATCTCCTCTTTTTGTTGCGCTCCATCAAAATATTACATGGTGCTATTCACAATTAGTCATGCTCTCAACTTCTAAATCCGAACGGACAGAATATATCGAAAAGATGCTTGAAAATGCAATTCTAGCAGATAAAACTGCAGAAAAATATAAAGGAAGTATATCTAGATCTTTTGGATATACTGCCCTATATAAAGCTCATAAAACTCTCGCTGACATTGCTGAGAACAAGGAAGAAAGGATTAAAATGTTGTCCAAAGCTATTGATGCGTCAAAAGAATTCAATAAACATCCCGGGCAATCGGTTTCAGGCAACATAACCTCCCAAATGAGGTTAGGGCTTCTAATCGAAGAATTTGGCATTTTAACTGCAAGAGATGATGCGTTGATTGAAGCGAAAGAGTTATTTCAAAGGACAATCGAAGAGTGTCAAAAAAGAGGCTATCAAGCTAAAGCCGCTGCTACCTTTGAATATCTCGCACGCATAGAAGATCGACAAGGCAACAATACAGAATCAGCAAGACATTACGAGAAGGCTCAAAAAACTCATTTAGAATCGTTAGAAAACGTTGAATATAAGCCTTTAAAGAAGCGAATCACTGAAAAATCCAATTACGCTAAAGCCTGGGGTTTAATTGAACAGGCAAAGGCATTTCATAAAAGAGAAAACCATATAAAAGCTCAAGAAAGTTACAATAAGGCTTATGAAATTCTTAAAAACCTTCGGAGTTATAATTATGAAGCGATGTACTTTTCTGCCTGGGCTTCCCAAGAAGAAGCTGAAAATCTCAGTAAACTCGAAAAACACGAAAAAGCAATTGAGCAATACGAAGCAACCAAGAATGCTTTTAACGAGGCAATAAAATCAATGGACGCTGTTTATAAACGCTCTAATGACAAGTTTGTTTTAGAACGGATCGAAAAGCTTGGAAAAATAGCCGAATTAAGGATAAAATATTGTTCTGCCAGAATGAATGTTGAAAAAGCAAGGATATTAGGAAAGAAAGGCGAGCATTGCGAGGCGGCTGAGTTATTTGCTTCAGCTGCAACTGAATTTCGATATGTCTGCAATCTTTTCAAAGTCGAGCGAGAACGAGGAGAACTTGAGGCAGTTTACTTTCTCTGTAGGGCGTGGGAAACAATGGAACTTGCCGAAAAATACGAAGATCCTAGCAGGTTCGCAGAAGCAGCAAATCTTTTTCTAAAAGCAAGCAAGACTTTTTCCGACAGTAAATTAAAATTCTTAGCTTCAGGGAATGCAGCTTTCTGTCAAGCCTTAGAAAACGGGTGTATTTTTGACGAAGAACCAGAATTGAAGGTTAAAACACAATTATACTCAAAAATACGGTCAGACCTAAGAAAAGCAGCAACATCATATCAAAAAGGAGGATTTGAAAATGGTGCTGATTGGGCGCTGGCAACATCCACTTATTTTGACGCAGCCTGGCACCTTATCAGGGCAGACAAGGAATTGGAACTTGAACAAAGAAAAGAGCTCCTTAAAATTGGATCTGAGTATTTAAGGTCATCCGCAAAGCTCTTTGAAAAAGCAGGGAATGTCCATAAAAAAGAGGAAGTCTTGGATCGCCTAAACATGGTGGAGAAAGAAGAAAAAATAATGATTACAGCTTTAAATTCGATTAAAAAACCTGACATTTCCAGTAGTACTGTTGGCATCGTCGCCCCGGCGTGCTCGCTGGAAACCAGCCAATCCCCAAGATTAGGCGAAGTCGTCCAGTTTACGGAAGAAGAAAGACGAGTCATGGAAGAAAGAAGCGCAAAAAAATACGAGATAAGCTATAAGGACTTGTTTCAAGAGTACCCAAAAGTTCAGAAGAGGGAGTGCCGTGTAGGTATTGCTCAAATAGGCGTATCGAAGACGGGTAATATAATTGGAGAATTTTTTCAAATGAAGCCTTCTGGGCTCTTAGGCATTAAAGAAGAGAAAGTCGAATCCGTGACAGCTCAAGTAAGAAGTATTGTTGAAAATGCTAGCGACGAAGGCGTTAACATCTTGTTGTTTCCAGAGATGGCAATTGACCTCAATCATGGCGAGGTTTTGGAAGAGATTTCGAACCTTACCAAATTATACAACATGTATATCGTTCCAGGCTCATTCCACGACCAAGAAACGAAACGAAATGTGAGTGTAGTATTTAGTCCAGATGGCATCCTCTGGGAACAAGAAAAACACATACCAGCTACCATCCATTTTGGGAAGAAGCGATTCAAGGAGGCCATAGATGTGGGTAAGGTCCCTCGAAAAACCATCGTTTGCAATACGGAATACGGAAGGATTGCAATTGCCATTTGCCGCGACTTTCTCGATATGGACTTGAGGGTTGAACTGAAAAATTTCGAACCCCCTGTAGATATAATTTTGAATCCTGCGTTCACGCCGGTTACTGCTGATTTTAAGGCGGCTCATTTCGACGCTCGCAGGT
>JAEORV010000524.1 GCA_016840695.1 Promethearchaeota archaeon | reverse complement strand
CGAAAGGAACTTCTTCAAAATTATGTATTCTTTTCGCAGGTTCTTGTTCCACCATTTTTTGACGGGGAACCTTTTCTTTTTTGGCCATATATTCAAAAACTCCCTAGTTCATGATTATTATTCTAATTTCTCAAGAGCTCTACAAGCATGATCGTAACCTTCAAGGCAAGCAGATTCTTCATCGCAGAATCTTTTAGCTCTTTTCATAAGATTATCAAAATCGACATCGTGTCCATCAACGTCAGGACCATCAACGCACGCAAATTTGACATTGCCATCTAACGTGGAAAACCTACAACCACCGCACATTCCCGTACCGTCCACCATTATCGTGTTTAAAGACACGTAAGTCTTTACTTGAGGTAGATCTCCTTTTCCGTTGGTTGTTAAAGCAACAAATTTCATCATGATTAATGGACCAATGGCTATAACATGATCTATTTCTTCCCTTTGAATGATCTCTTTAAGCGGATCCGTTACGACTCCGTGCCTTCCCTCGCTTCCATCGTCAGTACAAATTATTAACTCGTCGCTCACGTTTGCCATCCTATCCCTCCAAAACAAGAGTTCCTTATTCCGAGCACCTATTATTGTGATGACTTTATTTCCTGCTTCTTTTAATTCTTTAGCTTGTGGATAACAAGGGGCAATGCCTACACCTCCCCCAACTATTACAATTGGCTTGTCATATTTCTTGATATGGATTGCATTGCCTAATGGTCCAACAACATCCAAGAGCTCGTCTCCTAGGTTTTGGTGCGATAATAGCTTAGTGCTTTTTCCAACAATTTGAAAAACAATGGTTATCGTTCCTTTTTCGCGATCATAGTCGGCAATTGTTAATGGAAATCGCTCTCCGGTCTCGTTTATTCGTATCAAGACAAAGTTACCAGCCTGCGCTTTTTTAGCAATTAAAGGCGCATGTAAATCCATTTCCATTAAAGTACCGCTATTACCCAGCTCCTCCTTTTTCAGAATTTTATATGGCAAATTATATCACTTTTTTTAGATTAAATTAGTAAATATTAAAGAATACAAAAAAATTACTACATTTTTTGTACATTGATTTTTAATATTATTAATTTGTTATTTCGATTTCGGAGCCAAAAATAAGCTTGGTTGCTAATTTAAAAGCATAATTATAATCAAAAATCTTTTTACCACTACTAGTTGCTGCTTTCTTAAAAATAAGATTCTCAATTTTATATTTCAATTGCCCAATATCGAGAGCTCCTATTCCAAAAATACCATGTAAAAACTCTTTGTCAGTAAATTTTGGTTCTAATCCTTCGATTCCATAGGGAGGAACTAAATTAATATCTACACATATTTTATTTGGAGATAATCTATTCAACATTGCTCTTGAAATCATTTGTATTCCAGCTTTACCTACAGACCATATTATGTCTGCTTTATTTAAAATTTCAAATTTCTCATCATATATATTAGCTACTACTCCTTTTATTGTCGTTGCGCTTTTTCCTGCCTTTTTAGTTAACTCTGTCGCTAAATTTTTAACAAAATTTTCTCGTCGAGATGTGATTGTAACATTTGAATGAAGTCTTGAAGCGATTATTGCACAAATTTGTCCTACTGGGCCGGTTCCTCCTAAAATAACTATTTTTTTATCATATAGATCGCTGATTCCATGGTTTCTAACTACTTCTAGAGTTTTAACAACAATTGCAGGTGCGGTTGTATGAGCACCTCGAGGATCTATTATCACAGGAGATTCAAAAGGAGGTACGAGAGTATCTAATATAGCCTCTGCAATCTTTTCACCCTCTTCAATATTAGAACCGCCTACAAAATAAACTGTTGGAGCCCCTACTTTTCGCGAAAACATTGCATCTTCAACCAATTTTGGTATTCTTTCAGCGGTCATTTTACAATAGGGAAGAACAACATCAAAACCCGCGTCATAACCCATATTGGTGTCAAATGGAGAGCAATATTCATCGGTATCAAAAATGTATAAGATTTTTTCCTCTCTTTCTTTTTTCTTTACTGTAATAGGCATTATTTCGAGAACAGAATTTCTTACTATCTTAGATATTGAAGCAGTATCGTCAAAATTTTTTGTTTTCTTCTGAATATTAATAAATTCACATTGAATATCTAATTCTTTAGCTAAAAATGAAATTCCATCGAAATGACTTTTATCACAAATAAATAATGCTATTAAATGTCTCTTTTCTTGTTTTTTAGCTAATTCAAGTAAACCCATCATCATCCAGGCTTCACGAATTTGATATCTTAATTCATCTTCCTCCATTTTATATTCATCGTTTAAATGTTGCCTCCACATGACTAATTGTTGAAAATGATAATCGTTATGATGAATTCGACCCATTTCTTTATATTTTTTAATTTCTTGATCAAATTTTTTAATTAATTCTTTTCTATTTTGAAGAGGTACCGATAAATGATTCAGAGCATATTCTGGGATATCAACTAATTTGTAGATGATTCCTTTTTTGTTAAAAATTTCTGCAAATTCATCACCTTTATGCTCATCTCCAAAAGAACGCATACCCTTATCTTCTACAACAAAATCTGGTTTATATTGTTCAACTATTTTGTTAATAAATTGAATAAATGATCTAGATATAAAAACAAGGTTGCCTAAAATATCTTTATCATAAGAGGGTTTTTCTAATC
>JAEORV010000523.1 GCA_016840695.1 Promethearchaeota archaeon | reverse complement strand
CTTGGATCTGGGTTTAAATCAACATCTATATAATCTGGCTTTTCTAAACCGTTTTCCATTAAGAACATCGCAGTCGAAACGCTAAATTCTACCTCTTTCCACAGTCTCTCGTGTCTGTCTTTAATTAACGGAAAGGTCTCCCTTGAATATAGTACATGCCCACCCCCACCATTATAGTGCAAGACTATTACTGTTGCGAACGTTGTTTTTTGTGGGCCATTGTGGGAATCACAGCCAATGTAGATCTTGTGGATAGGGTTTTCCTCTATCCATTTTTCTAAATAAGGGATTAATTGTACGGTTTCCTTATCGGAAAGCCTTTTCCATTTTTTTAAGAACCCCATAAGATTGAAGGTTAAGATTATATGCTTATATATGTAACTTTTCTTATTTGACCCGGTATAAAAACAAAAGAATCACATTTTGAAAACTATTTGGACCAACGGATGTTTTGACATACTCCATCTAGGACACATAAAAATGCTGGAAAAAGCAAAATCCAGGGGAGATGTTTTGATAGTAGGAATTGACAGCGATGCAAGAGTTAGGAAGCTAAAAGGAACAAACAGGCCCTTTAATAACGAGCAAGATAGATCTGAATTTTTAAGGTCTATCAAATTTGTGGATGAAGTTTTTGTTTTCGATTCAGAGGACGAAATGGAGGATCTGGTTTTGTCTCTAGGTATAGACGAGATAGTTGTTGGCGAGGAATATAAAGGTAGACGTGTAGTGGGATCTAGACATGCTCCGGTATTTTTTTTCCCAAGGATTGGTGATTACTCAACTTCTAAAATACTTGGATCTGCTGATATATAAGCAAAATAATCCAACACGATGGATAATGTTTTGAATTTGAGTGCATTTGGCGAAGTTATACCAAATAAGAAAAAAGAAAAGGAGGACATAACATTTAAATCGTTTATGTCTGAACCAAAATCTTCCGAGGAGGTACCTGATGAACCAGTAGAAAATGAAAAAGATCCTGCAAGCTTTGTTGCAGCAAAAGCCCTTCTTCATTCAGCACAAATCAAATTGCTACACTGGCAAACCAAATCTTATGCAGAACACAAGGCTCTGGATAAACTTTTCAAAGGCATTGTTGGGCTTCAGGATGATCTAGTTGAGGTTATTATGGGAAAATATGGTAGACCAACTCTCACTGATGGTATGCAATCTTTGGACCTTTACAACTATAGTGATTATGATTGCTCCGAAGCTATCGAAAAAATTAAGCTTTGTTATTGTAATGAGTGCAAAAGCTTCTTCACTGCAGAAGAAGATCCGGAGATATTAAATATATTGGACGAAATTATTGCTCTCCTGGACAAAACAATGTATTTGCTAACCCTAAAATAAGAACGGGATCCCTGCGGGGCTTCAACCCTCTCGGCTTTCCACTTTGGGATTAATTCCCGTTCTTGCGGTGAAAGACAAGATATATATTTAAAATACTTTATAATTGAAGGATGAAAAACATTAAAACATTCGAATCTTGGGGTAGTAATTATCCTGCTGGTGCTGAATATGATCCAAGGGCACCTTGGAATCAAAGGGATCCAGAATACGTCAGGGGTATAGATCTAAAACCTTCGGAGCTAAAATTTGATGTGGTTCATTCAGACTATTCAGAAATTGCTATACTAAAAAGAAAGGACGACGGTAAGATTTATGCGGTTGTTTTCGATTCTACCGATGACGGGTTTAAAGATTACATGCAAGTAGACAGAGAATATATTGGTAGAGACGAGGATGGTGATTATGAATATGAGTATGATTGGGACAACGCAGAAGTAGACGACGAAGCAATTATTGCTTATGCTTCAGATGAAGCTAAATATAACGGTTTAGGCAACAACTTCAACGATTACGAGAATGGGAAGGTTACCTTAGTTAATTCAGAAATAGCAGAAGAAATAATCGACCTCTACCAGTTTGCAATAAAAGCATTAAAAAAATCTGGAAGGGAAACATCATATTCAGGCAAGAAAAAAATGGAAGAATACAATAATATTATTGATTTTCTTCAACCTTTCCTAGAAACACCAAACGACTAAAATCTATGAAAAATCTTATACCATTCGAGAATTTTAACTCGCAGACAAACGAAGTTAACGAAGCAGAGGGCATCCATCCTGCTGTCAGGAGTAAACTTTTGGATTATCTAAAAGAAAACCCCAATGCAACATTTGCAGAAGCAAAAAATCACATTGGGGATGTTTTAAAGGGTTGGAAGCTTTCCGAAGAAGATTTTGAGGAAGCTAAGAAGATTTCTAGTTAATCCTCTTCTCCCTCTTTATCGTCATCATCTGATTCTCCCTCTGGTGAACCAGGCTCTTCGATGATTTCGACCCGAGTCATTTCTTCTTCTGGTTGAATCATCTCTGCATCTCCCATTCTATTTTTCAAGAAATGGTAAACTTCTTCCACATCATCAACCGAAGTTGCCATATGATCTAATGCCCATCCGTGTCCTGCAGATAACATAGCATCTACCTTATCTTTATCCATAGCTAAGATATCTTCGATAGCATCTTTGATTGTGTGGAGGTTTTGGAAAAACATATAGTTATCATGTTTATCGTGTCCCTCGTTCGCAGAGGTGTAATCCTCAAATACTTTAATATTTTTCATAATTGTTGTGTGTGTTTTTTGACCTTCTATATATTCCTA
>JAEORV010000522.1 GCA_016840695.1 Promethearchaeota archaeon | reverse complement strand
AATGGCTTTTACGCTAGAAAAACTTCTTGATTCTCATTCAGATTTCATTCGTGGGGGCATTATTAATATCCCACAAGGATTGGAAATTAACAAATCACGTATTTCTGGTAGAATCGACTTGAATTTCGCAACACACCCAATACCAAATGAAAATGGGTTGAAAGGAACAAAAAAAATGATGGAAATTGTTGAACAATCGTCTCGAAAAGACCTCATTATTTGCTTGATTTCAGGAGGCGGTTCTGCTTTATTGCCTTTGCCAAAAGAAGGCGTTACACTAGAAGATTTACAAATTATAAATTCATTGCTTCTTGCTTCGGGTGCTTCAATACACGAGATAAACACTGTTCGGAAGCATTTATCGGATTTTAAAGGAGGAAATCTTGCTAAAAAACTTTATAATACAAGCAAAGCTACATTACTTTCATTAATTATTTCCGATGTAGTAGGAAACAAGCTAGATTCAATTGCTTCAGGACCAACAGTGCCAGATTTAACAACGTTTAACGAAGCAATTCACATTCTCGAAAAATATAAAATTCTTAATAAAATTCCTACTTCAACTAAAAACATTCTTGAACAAGGTTTAAACAACGAAAAACTTGAAAATCCAAAGCCTAACGATGCGTGTTTTGATAACGTGCATAACTATCTAATAGGAAGCGTAAAATCTGCGGCTGAAGAAGCTATTTCTTACCTAGAAAGCCTAAACTATAACGTGCATTACTTCTCAAACGAAATTATTGGTGAAGCGCATGAATTTGGAAATATATTATATCAAATGATAAAAAAAGAAGAAATAAAAAAGAAATATATTGAAAAAAAGAGCAAGATCGCCCTAATCGGAACTGGAGAGTTAACCGTAACGATTAAAGGAAATGGAATTGGAGGGAGAAACCAAGAAATGTTATTATCCTTACTTCTCTCAATGAAAAATGATCCTTTTTTAGATAGGTTTGTTGTCATCGCTGCTAACCTTGATGGAATAGAAGGAAATAGTGAAGCAATGGGTGCCATAGTAGATACATATACCTTGACTCAAGTTGACTCTAAAAATCTAAACCTTCAAGAATACTTGGATAATAACGATTCTAATGGTCTTTTTAAAATACTCAGAAGCGAGATAATCACCGGTCCAACAGGCTGTAATGTGAACGATTTAATAATTGTTTTATTTTCATGTAAAGAATAATTAATAGTGAAAAACCACAAAATTGATAATTACTCTCCATAATATATAATTTAAGAGAAAAATGAAGAGGGAATAAATAAATGAAAAGTGGACGAGTAATTCAATCTTATGACAGTGAATACACCAATGCAATGTTTTTCAAAAAAGGAGAATATGTTCATGGAGAAGTAAAAGAAAGTCCTTGGAAAGGATGGATGTGGTGTTCTAATAACGAAAGAATTTATCGATGGGTCCCCGAATCTTATATAAAACTCATAGATGATAAAGTAAATTTGTTTATATTTCTTAAAGATTATAATGCTAAAGAATTATCAGTAACTAAAGGAGAAAAACTAATGTTATTCTACGAGGAATCTGAATGGGTTTGGGTCAGAAATCAAAAGGGAGAGGAAGGTTGGGTGCCTTTAAAGAATGTTAAGGCAGAGTGAGAAAAAAAATGGTTGATAATTTCTTAAAAGTCTGTCCCGCGTGTGGATTTAGTTTTAAAGCAGTTGATCCACGCACCGGAAAATACCAAAAGTCGTGTCCTCAATGCGGTTATAAAATTATTGAGCCAAGCATCTTTCCTTCCAACTCCCAAGATTTTGACAAAAAAATAATTTAACCTTAATTATATAATTTTGCCATTTATAATCTAAAAAACAAGTATTTTATAAGAGAGTTGAATATTCAATTATTAACGATTTAATATCATTTTAAATCTGAATCCAAAATTACACATATAAGTAAATTATCATGGCAAGAAAGAAAGATAAGAAACAAGCAGCACCACCACCAAAAGAAACAGGTTGGGACGCTGAAGATATGGACGAAGCTAGAGAAGCTGATGGAATGAAGAGGCTTGATATGGACGTTGGGAGAGTTGAATTAATAGATAGAGACCAATCAACGCCATTTATTGAGACATACGACGAAGAAACCGGGGAACTAGAAGGAAAAATCCTATTAAAGAATGGCAATCGCGAGGGATTGTTAGCCCTTGTTAAAATAATTGAGGAAGTATCCGTAGATCAAGATCACGATTCAAATGTAAACTCTATTGGATTCGCAGGAAAATTAAACGTTGAAAATCCAAGTAAAGTCGATAGGATCTGGGATATCGATGTTTCTCTTAATAACATTGAAGAAACAGATCTTAAATCTAGTGAAATCAAGATTCGAGAGTTAGGAACTGACGAGGAAGATAGTATCGATTCCAGAGAGTTTAAAATTGCTGGAGAAGCAAAGAATCTTCTCTTGATCAAGGAATACATAAATACCCTACCAGACGCCGGTGACGTTCTAAACCCAAAGGATGTCGAAACTGATTTATTAAAGTTGAAAGAACAATCTGGTGTTGAAGCCATAGAGGCACCAGCAAAAAACAATCCTGAACCTGAAGAAACTGCTGATGAATACGAAGGATTTGAAGATGTAGACGAGGAAGAAGAAGAGGACGAAGAAGAGGAGGAAGAAGAGGAGGAAGAAGAGGACGATGA
>JAEORV010000521.1 GCA_016840695.1 Promethearchaeota archaeon | reverse complement strand
TCTCCAATAGACAGAGCGGTAGCGGTTAGCTGCAATCCAAACCCAATTTGGAATAGATTTATTAACAGCATAATCTGCATCCATGAATAAATGGAATATCCTATTACTCCAACAAATTGGTTTTCTACGCATTTTCTCTACCATACCCTTTTCTTTTCGTCATATTCTTTTTGTGCTTGCTCATTTGTTTTGTTTTCATCCAACTGAGCTAATATAATGCCATAATCCTCATGATACTCTCTTTTCTTATCTCTACCTTTTTCTTCACACATATTAAACTCCTTAAAATTTTACTTCGGTGAAAATAAAATCTCTTACATCTTCTATAGTTTTAAAATCACACTTATCTAAATGCATATGTTTCTGATTGCCTATAACTTGAGTTTCCCATTCATTTTCTGCTTCACTAACACTAGCTACAATACCTTTCTCTTTATTAGAAATAAAATAAAAACCACCATTCAATTCAGAAATGTTTATGCCCATTTAATTTTCTCCTTATAACATTCTATTGCAATTTTAAAATCGTGAATAACTTTCGGGTAATCCATACTTTCTATACCACCCTTCCTTGCCAAATAAGAAGGATGATATGTAGGTACTATCATAATGTCTTTATAATACAAAATTTTTCCACGCAATTTACCTATCGGTAAATCTACATCTGTTAAATCTTGAGATGCATCTGCACCAAGTGTTATAATCACATAGGGATTTAATAAACGGATTTGTTCCGCCAAAAAAGGACGGCAGGAATCTATCCATTTTTTAGATAGAGATTTCCCTGCCGCAACGAAACATTTGACTAGATTAGTTATATACACATCGTTGTAGGTTAGATTTACTTCGTCTAATATTATATCTAAAAGTTTTCCAGCTCTACCAACAAAGGGTACTCCTGCCAAATTTTCATCGCGCGCGGGAACCATCCCACATATCATGATTTTAGCCTCAGAATTTCCTTTATCAAATACCGGATTTATTCGTCCTTTGTATAGATCACAACCAGTACAACTAGCTGCAGTCTGCCTTAGTTTATCAAGCATGCCTATCCTCTTTATTTTTTAAATCTCATTGCTTTACCTATCCTTCATCCGATACAGAAGCTGAAAAACAATGAGCTGATTATTCATCATCTTCAAACAATTCTAATCCAGGATTCTTAATAGATTCCTCGACAAGTTGTTTGGTTGATTCAAAAATTTCAGAGCTATAGATTCTTTTTTCATCTTGAGCAAGCTCTATGTATTTCTTATAAGTCTCTTCTGAAGCTTTAGCTTTTTTAGAAACCTTACATCCCAATTGTTTTGCTTTCCTATTTATACAGGCCGCGATTTTTTTCTTTGTAGCCGCTGAAAATTTCGATCTACCTAGATAAGTTTTAGCAACAGCGACATGTTTGCAGTCTGGCACAGGAAAAGATCTGTTTGGGCCACAAAAGGTACTGGATTTCAGTTTTTTTCTATCTTTCGTGGTGAGCTTTTTACTTGTCTCTATTGCTCTTTCAGCCCTTTCAATCACAGCTTTCAATGTCTTTTCGCCACAACAACCCATGACTTACTTCCTCCTAATTTATTGTCTACCTCTTTGAATACCACGGCCTCTACCTTTAGGGGAGCCGCCTCGACCCCGACCTTTGCCGGATCGATTACCTCCGCCTCCACCAATTCTTTTTGGTGTAGGTACCCCTTTATTCTCACTCTTTGGACCTTTACCATCAGGACCAGTTCCGTCTCTACCTGGCATAATATCACCACCTTTTATTTAAATAAACTATAAAATGTTTCCACAAATCTCTCAGGTGTATTGTTATCGAACCACCCTAAAATTTTACCATTTTTAGTTATTATTCTTTTAGCTGCATAAGCCATGTCAGCTATAAGAGGTAAAGTATCTTCATCTACTCTATCGTAACAATCTATAAAAATAAAATCAAATCTTTGTTTAGTTTCATGCATATAAACAAGTCCATCCAGATTTAAAATCGTATGTCTTTTTTCAGGATAGACAGCATATTCATTACCATAATCATCTATAGTAAGCTTCTTATAAACATTTATAACGTCTTCATTTATCTCTACCGTAGTTAAACTCCTAGCTCTAGGACAAGATAAAATATATTTTGAAGCCACCCCTAAACCTAAACCTATTTCTAGACAAGCTCCTTTTGGAAAATCATTTAATTGCCATATATAATCTTCCAATTCACTTTCTAAAGCCCATAAATTATGGCCAGGCCCAATCTCCAGATATAACTCATTGTTAAGACGATAAATTTTAGCATTTCCACTTTCCGCAACTAATTCCCCGTCTCTAAAATAAATCAATCCTTTATCCATTTAACGTCTCCTATCTCTAACAAGGTTAAATTATTCTGCAGGAGCCTTAGGGATATCTACCGCTTTTTCAAAATCAAAAACGAGCCTTATCTCTACTCCATCAGCTTTTTTCTCATCATATTCAGGACCAGATTCATACATAGCTTTGATGTGTTTATTATACTTTACACCAACAGTTCCACTTTGAGAAATTGGGAGAAAAATTCCTAAAAGAGCATTAACTTCATCACTTACATATTGCATCCATTTTAATGCTTGTTTTTGTTTTTCAGTGAATTCAGGTTCTTCCTTTTTAACTTCTTCTTTTATTTCCTTTTCTTTTGACATTCTA
>JAEORV010000520.1 GCA_016840695.1 Promethearchaeota archaeon | reverse complement strand
TCTACTTGATGCTCTTCCATTGTTATGATGAGATCTTGCTCTTCAAAGAGATGTTTATCAAATATTTTTGGTCTAAAATCACTAATATCTGCGCCCTTCGAGTTTATATAAGAAACAGTTTCGGGTTGAGCATAACTAAAGTAATTATCAAAACCAGCACTGTCAAAAATAACATCGTCTATATTACCCTTATATTTGGAATTTTGGAGCCATTTAGATAGATATTCTGCTGCGGGACTCCTGCAAGTATTACCAAAACATATGAATAGTACTTTTTTTATTTGACTCATTACAAATCAATTCTTAGAATATTAAATCTAAGAAAAATTTTTGTTAAGTCTAAAAAGAATAATGTATTTTAATGATTAATAGAAAGTAATTCATTTGAATAATTTTAAATCAAATATTAAAAGAGTTTTCCTTGAATATTACTACAGATTTCTTGATTATTGGTGGCGGAATCTCGGGATTATCTTTAGCAATCAAACTATCAAATTTAATTAAAGATAGCAAAATTCTCGTAATAACCAAAGAAAAATTAGAGGAATGCAATACATTCCATGCTCAGGGGGGAATGGCATGTGTTTGGGATACAGAAAACGATAATTTTGAAAAACATGTTCAAGACACATTAATCGCTGGAGATGGATTATGTAATGAAGGAGTTGTGAGACAAATCGTTACCCAAGCACCAGTGAGAATAAAGGAATTAATAGAATGGGGCGTTGAATTTTCTAGAGATGAGAATGGAGAATACGAACTTGGAATGGAAGGAGGTCATTCAGAGAGAAGGGTACTTCATGTGGACGACCTTACGGGGCAACATGTTGAATTAAAGCTTATTGAAAAAGTTAAAAAAATTAGCAATATCGAAATTCGTGAGAAATGGTGTGCTATAAACCTTTTCGCAAAGAATTATACATGCTTAGGTGCTTATGTTTTAGATCAAACTACAAGAGATATTAATAACATTTCTGCAAAAGCAACAATCTTAGCTACCGGAGGAGCAGGAAAAATATACCTTTATACGACAAATCCTGACGTTGCTTCTGGTGATGGAATTGCCATGGCATATCGAGCAGGTGCAACCATTGCAAACATGGAATTCTACCAATTTCATCCTACTTGCTTGTATCATCCATACGCAAAGTCATTCTTGATAACCGAAGCTTTACGTGGGGAAGGTGCAGTATTAAAAGACATTCAAGGAAGAGAATTCATGAGAGATTATCATCCTCTAAAAGAATTGGCACCTAGAGATATCGTATCTCGAGCAATTGATGCCGAATTAAAAAAATCTGGAGATGATTATGTTCATTTAGATATCTCATCGATAAAAGATCCAAAATTTATCAAGAAACACTTTCCAGGAATTTATGAAAACTGTTTAACATTTAGCATTGACATGACAAAAGAACCTATTCCTGTAGTCCCAGCAGCTCATTATTGCTGCGGAGGGGTAGTGGCAGGAATCGATGGAGAAACAGAGGTTAAAAATCTATATGTTATAGGAGAGTCTGCTTGTACTGGGCTTCACGGAGCAAATAGATTAGCGAGCAATTCCCTCATAGAAGGATTGGTTTGCGCTCACTCTTGCGCTGAAACTCTCGCAAGAAAGGCTCCTAATTTAAAGATTAAAGAATTTAAGCAATGGGAACCGGGTTCAGCCGTTCCGGCAACAGAAGCCGTCGTTCTGACTCAAAATTGGGACGAGATACGAAGATTCATGTGGAATTATGTTGGAATCGTAAGAACAGACAAACGTCTGCAAAGGGCTAAAAATAGAATTAATCTGTTATTAGATGAGATTAATCAATATTATTGGGACTTTAAGATTGAAAAGCATTTAGTCGAATTAAGGAACTTAGCAACAGTGGCAAAAATTATTATTGTTAGTGCGATAAGCCGTGAAGAAAGTAGGGGGATTCATTATAATTTGGATTATTTAGATAAATCGGAAATGATTAGAGATACAACCATTAAGAAACCTTGGTAAACACCGTCGTAAAAATTATATTATTAAGAGATAATTCTAAAATCTTATATATTACTTCTGTTATGTTGTTTATAAATTTAAAAAAATTTCGGATGTGATATTATGGGTGCTGTATGGGATTTTGTCATCTCACTAACTTCTAATCTAGGTGCTGGCATTTGCTTGCTTATATGTGGGGGTGTTTGGGTATTAGATACTGCTTTTGAGGCATCAAGAAGAGAAGGCTTGTTCAAGCGAGATGATAACTGGGATTTTGATGTTACAACTCTATTAAAAATACTCACGATAATCGGGTGTGCTTCAGGGCTCATTTTTACGGTAGTAGGTATCATGGGATACATGGCTCACACGATTACAAAAACATTAACATGTACATCACTGATCATTTTGGGAATCTTAACTCTCTTGAAACCTGTTAACGACTTACCAATTGCTACGGGATTAGCTGTTTTAGGTACAATTGTAGTTGCAATAATCATAGCGGCAATAGTTTACTTTTCACCCCTTGAGTTGTCAATTTCATGGCAGACTGGTTTGATATTGGTAATTATATTAGCTGTTGTTTTTATCATATGTTTGGGGATTGCAAAGTTTTGGCTCGTAGGTCCACAACTCGTATCAAAAATCGTGTCTATACCGGTCGTATCAGTAATTGGTGCGGTTTTTTGCTTCATTCTTG
>JAEORV010000519.1 GCA_016840695.1 Promethearchaeota archaeon | reverse complement strand
ATTTGTATTATTTCAGGATACGGACACATTATGAATTTTCCTTTCTTAATGGAATTCGTGTACTCTCTATCCATTTTTTGAATTTTGTCTAGCAAGTCATCTACTTCTTGATCAATGCTTATTTCTTTAGCTTCGCTCTTTTGCTTTTCCACACCCTTTATTATTGCTTCTTTGCTAATTGGGGGTTCTATTTCTTTAATTCTATGCATGTCTTCAATAGCTTGTTGTCTCTTAGTTTTTTGAATTTCAACTTCTCGTAAATTCTTGTCTTTTTCCAACTTATCGCGATATATCTTAATCTGGTTATTATAAGGTTCTAAATGACTTTTCCAGCCTTTTTCAATGAGTTTTTCTCTAACACCTGAATAGATCTCAATGATATCAGGATATGGACAATCTGGTAAACTGGTTTTTTCTCGAATTGCAATCTTTAGCGCAGATTCGTAAGTTCTGGCAATCTTCTCGGCCTGATTAACCATTGAGGAAATTAATTCCTCAAATTTAGCATTCTCTTCTTTTTGCTTTTCTAGTTCCTTCTTTTTTATAATTTCCTCATCAATGGATTCCTCCTCTTTGATTTTATGTATGTCCTCTATGTCTTTCTGTTTCTGAATTTTTTGTGCTTCCACTTCCCGTAATACCTTGTCTTTTTCTAATTTCTCGTGATAAATCTTAATCTGATTGTCGTATGGTTCTAAATGTTTTCTCCACCCTTTTTCAATGAGCTTTTCTCTTATTTCCATATAAATATCAATAACCTCGGGATAAGGACATTTTTCAATGACTGATCCTTCGCGAATCGCTACCCTCATGGCAGATTCGTACTCTCTGGCAATTTTCTCGGCTTTATCAACCATAGAGGAGATTAATTCTTCAAATTTGGCATCCTCTTCTTTTTGTTTTTCTAACTCCTGTCTTTTCTTCACCAAGGCTTCAGCTTCAAGAACCTTTTGTGTCTCTCTCTCATCTTCCAATAACTCGTGTTCGCGTGAAACTTGAGGAATTTTAACCTCTTCCATGGCTTTGATTTTTTCTCTAAGCACAACGAGCTTTTCCTTATCTTGTTTGAATTTTTCTATCGTTTCTATTACTTTATGTCTCTCATAATCCCATTTCAATTCTTCAAATAATGCTGCTGCCTCTTCGTACGCTTTAATTGCCATGTCATAGTCCTTATTATTCGCTAATTCCGTTCCTTTACCCATTAGATCATATGCTTTTTCTGACATCTCCCGCTCGAGTTTTTTCTGGAGTTCGAAGTCCTTTAATTTTAACTGTCGAGCTTCCTTTTCTCTTAGCAGCATTTCCTGTTCGGTTTCTTCAAGAGTTTCCTCCATCTCTCCCTCTTTTCTAGCTTTCCGTAAGAAAATCGCTTTCTTATTATAACACTCTTCAATTAACTTAAATATTTTCTCTATTTCTGAATCATTTTTCAATTCTTCGTTGATTTTTATGGCCTGATCAAATTTATCAAGCGCCTCATCGAATTCTTCAATAATTATGAGTTGATTACCTTGTTCAATTAATTCTTTTGCGGTATTTTCTAAATTTATTTCTAATCCTTCCTGTTCTGATTCTAATTTCTCTTTCTTTTCTTCTTTAATTTCAACTAATTTTTGCTCTACAAGGATTTCACTGGTGAGTTCTTCTTGTTCTTTTCTTTTTCTAAACTCTTGCTCTTTTATCAGGTAGATTTCCGAGATTTTTTGATTTATAGCTTCAATTTCTGTATCCCTATTAATTTGAGAATAGACACCAATTGCTTGGCGCAATACTTCAACTGCATCGTCAAAATATCGTGAATTTATTAATGAGATTGCGTGTTCCACGAGTTCATAGCCTTCAAATGCGATTTCCTCTTCGCCTTCCATCAGATCAGAAAAAAAAGCTTCTTTTGTAGGATCAAAACCATTCTCGTCAAAATCGTCTACGGATTCTTCGCCAAAATAATCGTTAATTTCATTTCTTTCGTCATTATCTCCCATGAAATAGCACCATTCAAGAAAGGATTTTGTTACTAATATTTCTAATTTAAACTCAATGTATTTTAAGTATATAAATTTAGCAATGCTTTAAAAATTCATTTCTACCTAAAAATAATCATGATAAAAACACAAAATAAATTCGCTTCAACTCTTAAGTCAAAATTCGAGATTTCTCATGCTGTTAAGATAGGCGTCGCAAGCTTCCCCTCCTTCATTAGTAAGGATCCACCCATCAGATTTTTTTTTTACTAGGTTTAAATTTTCAATATTAGCCAAAATACCTTCAATGTCAGATAATATTTTATCGGCCCCAAAATCTTGTCGTAAACAAAACATTATTTGATCTATTGGAACTCCATGACCAAGTTCATCTTCCATGACGCCAATTGCTGCTGTAATGAGGTGTTCTTCTTTCATGGTTGCATCCATGTCGCTTGAGATTTCATCAAGCAACCAAGGGTTTTTCGACAACATCTCCTTAATTGCCCTGTCATCGCCAGATTCAAATACCTTGTTAAATTCTTCTCGAATCTTCTTTTTTTTCCCCATAATCATTCACCTTGTTAACATGAGATCTTGATACTAAAAATTTTCATTCTCTACATCTATTTTAATAATTTTATAGAAATATATATTTATTGTTTTGAGGAGAAAACATTCCATGTTCTAAACATGCTCTTCATTAAAATGAAAAATATGAAAA